>CAJFGA010000017.1 GCA_904374385.1 uncultured Clostridia bacterium
CCACATTGCGGACATGCTCTTTGACGCGCGTTTTGGCGAGCTTATCTGCCTTGGTCGCCACGATCGTAAACGGTATGCGGTGATAGTACAAAAATTCGATCATGGTCCGATCGTCGGCAGTCGGGTTGTGGCGGATATCGGCCAGGGAAAAAACGTGCGAAATATTCTCTTTTTCCGCAAAAAAGTCCTCTAAAAGCCGCGCCCATTTTTCCTTTTCCGCTTTGGAAACGCGCGCAAAGCCATATCCCGGCAGATCGGCGAGGATAAAAGCCCCGAAATCGAAATAGTTGACGAGGCGCGTCCTGCCCGGTTCTGCAGACGTTTTGGCGAGTTTTTTTCGGTTGGCGAGCGCGTTGATAAACGAACTTTTGCCCACATTTGACTTGCCGCAAACGGCGATCATCGGCCTGTCCGGCCGGATAAATCCGCGCCTGTCTGCCGCGGAAAGCATGAACTTCGCTTCTTTGATGACCATTATAACCCCGCGATGGCGTTGTGGAATACGGTGTCCACTTCCGCCGCGGGAATAAAGTTCAATTCCTCGCGGACGTTGGAAGGGATCTCTTCCTCGTCCTTTTCGTTTTCCTTGGGAATGATGATATTTTTGATGCCGGCGCGGTGCGCCGCGAGCGCCTTTTCCTTCAATCCGCCGATGGGCAGCACCTTGCCCCTTAGGGTGATCTCGCCCGTCATGGCGATATCTTTGCGGACAGGTTTATGCGTAAAGGCGGACAAAATCGCCGTTGCCATCGTGATGCCTGCGCTCGGCCCGTCCTTCGGGGTTGCTCCTTCGGGGACATGGATATGGATGTCTGTGTTGGAGAAAGTTTCGGCATCGATGTCGTATTGATCGGCATGCGCGCGGATATAGCTGATGGCGGCGCGGGCGGATTCCTTCATGACATCCCCGAGCTTGCCCGTCAAAAGGATCTCTCCCTTTCCCGGCATGCACGATACTTCGATGGTCAGCGTTGTCCCCCCTACGCTCGTCCAAGCGAGGCCGGTCGCCGCGCCCACTTCGTTGCCGTCCAGCTGCGAATAATCGCGCACGAACTTGCGGACGCCCAATAGGCTTTCGAGATTGTCCGCCGTGACGACCTGTTTTTCCATCTCTTGATTTTCGGCATAGCGCACCGCGATCTTGCGGCACACGGAACCGATCTGCCGTTCGAGATTGCGCACGCCGGCTTCCATCGTATATCCCTCGATGATGGCGGTGATCGCATCGTCCGTGATTTCGACCAGTTCTTTTTTCAATCCGTTTTCTTCGATCTTGCGGGGAACGAGATAGCGCTTGGCGATCTCTCTCTTTTCGTCTAACGTATAGCCGTTGAGTTCGATCAGCTCCATCCTGTCCAAAAGGGGCGCGGGGATGGTATCCACTGTATTCGCCGTAGTGATAAAAAGAACTTTGGAAAGGTCGTAAGGAACTTCCAAAAACCTGTCGCGGAAAGTCGCGTTCTGTTCGGGATCAAGCACTTCCAGCAGGGCGCTGGCGGGATCGCCCCGCATATCGGAAGAAACCTTATCGATCTCGTCCAGCAAAAACACGGGATTGATCGAGCCGACCTGCTTCATCGCATAGATGATGCGCCCCGGCATCGCCCCGACATATGTGCGGCGGTGCCCCCTGATTTCCGCTTCATCCTTGACGCCGCCCAGGCTCATGCGCACGAACTTTCTTCCGAGCGCGCGCGCCACCGACTTCGCGATGGAAGTTTTGCCGACGCCAGGAGGCCCTACAAAACAGAGGATGGGGGCGTTCATGCTCTTGGTAAGCTGCAGTACGGCAAGATATTCCGTAATGCGCGTTTTGACCTTTTCAAGCCCGTAATGATCCTCGTCGAGGATCTTTTTTGCGTCGAGGATGTTTTCGGTGTCCTTCGTTTCCTCTGTCCAGGGAAGATCGATCAGCCAATCGATGTAATTGCGGATGACCGTATACTCGGGCGAGGAAGGGGGCATCTTGTCCATGCGGGCAATTTCTTTTAGCGCCTTTTCCTCGATTTCGGCGGGCATATGCTTATCCTTGATCTGCTGCGCGAGGGTATCCCTCTCCTGCTCGTCGTCGCCCAGTTCTGTGTGGATCGCCTTGAGCTGTTCACGGAGAAAGTATTCCTTCTGGTTTTTATCGATGCTGCGGCGCACCATCGAGCTGATCTTTTTTTCGAGTTTCGCGATCTCTAATTCGTCATTCAGACAGCGCTCATACAGTTTGAGACGCTCGACGACGTTCGCCGTTTCTAAAAGCTGCTGTTTGATCTCCTCTTTGATGTGCAGATACTGCATGGAACGGTTGATGAATATGTCGGGGTCAGACAGTTTGTCTAGATCGGCCATCTGCTCTTTGGGGAAGCGCATATCCCCCGCCGTCAGGTCGCGCATGACATCCCGCGCGGTACGAAAATACGCCTCCTCTAAAACTTCATCGCCGTGTACCGCCTTCATGCGGGTGACGACCGCATAAAAACTGCCGTCTTCCTCGTAGATCTCCTCCGCTTCGGCACGGTAAAGCCCCTCCACGCTGACGCGGAGGTTATTGGAAGGAAGTTTTGCGATCTGCTTGATCTTGACGACCGTGCCAACGGTATAGACGTCTTTGGCGGTGATTTGATCTTTCTCTGCGTCCTTTTGCAGACTGACGAACAGATTCATATCCTTTTCGGAAGCGTGCGAGATCGCCGTCAGAGAGATCAGTCTGCCCGCATCAAAGCTGGACTGCGCATCAGGAAAAATCACCTTGCCGCGCAGCGCCACATAGGGAAATACATACGTCTTTTTACTTCTTGCCATAATGATACCCAAATTTTCCGATTGATTTCGGCATTTTTTCGATTATGAAATAGTATAACACAGTCAGACAGATTTTACAAGTCTATTTTAAAAACAAACGCCCGACTCCCCTTTTTCCTTGTAATTTTCACTTCCCGCGCACAAATTCAAGAGCGGAACTGCGAACGCTGCAATGCCGCATATTCCCCGTTCAACGCCATCAACTCTTCGTGCGTGCCCCGTTCGGCAATCTGCCCGCCGCGCAGCAGGATGATCTCATCCGCATTTTTGACGGTGGAAAGGCGATGCGCCACGACGATGGTCGTCCTGCCTGCGGAAAGCTCTGCAAGGGACGCCTGGATCTGCATTTCCGTAAAATTGTCGAGAGCGCTCGTCGCTTCGTCGAGGATAAGCACGGGCGGATTTTTCAGAAACGCGCGCGCGATGGAGACGCGCTGCTTCTGCCCGCCCGACAGCTTGACGCCCCGCTCGCCCACCTCGGTATCGTAACAGTTCGGCAGCGTCTGCACAAACTCATGGATATTGGCGCGGCGCGCCGCTTCATAGATCTGTTCGTCGCTCGCCTCGAGATTGCCGTAGGCAATATTTTCCTTGATCGTGCCGCCGTATAAAAAAAATCCTGCGCGACGATGCCGATGCTCTTGCGAAGGGTTCGGCGCGTCACGCGGTCGATCTCGATGCCGCCGATCGAAATCGTGCCGCTGTCCGGCTCGTAAAAGCGCGGGATCAGGTGACACACCGTCGTTTTGCCTCCTCCCGAAGGGCCTACGAGCGCGACGGTCGTACCCTCTTTGACGGTAAAGCTGAGATGGGAGAGGACGGCATTTTCGCCCGTCTCTTTATTTTTATACGAAAAACTCACGTCGCGGAATACGATGTCGCCGCGCAAAAGGTCTACGTTTACGGGATCGTCCGGCTCGCTCTCTTCTGGAACGGCGAGCACTTCCCGAAAGCGCGCAAAGCCCGCAAGGCCGTCCTGGATCTGTTCGAAGAGATTGACGAGCGTTCGGATGGGCGTCAACAGCATCGTGACATATAGGATAAACGCCGTATAGTCGCCGGGGCTGATGCGGCCGAAATAGAAAAACAACCCGCCCGCAACGAGCGCAATGAGGTACAAGAGGTCGTTGAACAGCCCCATTCCGCCCTGAAAGATCCCCATATAGCGGTATGCTTCCGAACGCGCCTTCTTAAATTCGCCGTTGGAACGGTCGAATTTTTCCTCTTCCTTTTCTTCCGCGGTATATGCCTTGGAAACGCGGATCCCCGAAACGGAGGACTCGATGCTCGCATTTACTTCGGCGATCTTTTCGCGGGAGGCGCGGAATGCTTCGTTCATCCGGCCGCGCATCTTGACGGCGAAGAGCACCATGCAGGGCACGAACAGGATGACGATGAGGGAAAGCCACGGATCGATAAAAAAGAGAAGAATGACCGCCCCGATAATACTGATAACCGACATAAAGGTATCTTCCGGGCCGTGGTGAGCGAGTTCGCTCGTTTCGAACAAGTCATTGACGATGCGCGACATGATGGTGCCCGTCTTCGTTTCGTCAAAATAAGGAAAGGGCAGCCGCTCCACATGGCTGAAAAATTTGCGGCGCATGTCCGCTTGGATCCTGACGCCGAGCACATGCCCCCAAAAGCCGACGATATAGGTGAGGAACGCCTTTAGAACATAGATTGCCAAAAGCGCCGCCGCCCATATGACGATGAGGGCGACCGCCCTGTTCGGCACGAAATCGTTCATGATCATGCGCGCGATAAACGGATAGAACAGGTTGCACACGGCGATTGTAAAAGAGCAGACCAAATCGAGTGCGAATAATTTTCTGTGCGGTTTATAATAGGAGAAAAAAGCGCGGATCGCTCCCCTTTCTCCTTTCTTCTTTGTTTTCATGTGATCGCGCATGTCTTCAGCCTCCGGTTTTGTCATCTGTCTATTATTGTAGCATATTTTCCGAAAAAAGGCGCGCTTTGCGCAATACTTTTTATAATTCTGCCCTGTTCGGAAAGGCGGGCTTTAAAAAACAAGGGCGGAGCCTTGCTTTTCCGAACGGAGCAATGCGAATGTAAACGGCTAAAAGGGAAGAGCGGAAGCTCATAAGCCTCCGCTCTACTCCGCTGCCCATATTTTTTCATCTGCCTCCTATATGTCGGCCGTCCGCCGCAAATGCGGCATCAAATCTTTCTGCCGACCAGTTCATCCAAACTGATCCCGTAATAGTCCGCGATCTTCACACACATTTCGATGCTCGGCAGGATCTTGCCGCTCTCCCACCTGTACACATTTTGATGATTAATGCCGAGGGCGTGCGCAAGTTCGTGCGGATTCAACCCTCTTTCCTCCCTGTTTTGTCTGAGCGATTCCGCGATATCCATGGAATTATTATTGCATAAAAATGATAAAATTGCATGAATTTCACATATTTGTGCAAACAAAATTTTACATCTTTTCCCCCTTTTCGCCAAAAAAAATCAATCGTGAAAACCCTTCGAGATCTTCACGATTGATCGTCTAAATCATATCCGGTTATTCTGCGCCCGTATCGCCGATGCTGAGTTTGTACAGTTTGACCGAATTGTCGATCGTCTTTTCTTTGGCAGAGGCGCCGTACTTATCCACGTCTACGACGTTCTTCGGCCCGTGGTTGAGGCAGAGCGCCCCGTTCAGGCATCCGCCGTCGCACGCCATCCCCTCGAAAAAGTTTTCCGTCGCACGATTGAGTTTGAGCTTCATCAAGGCGGCGCGGCATTCGTCGATCCCGTTCATCGCGAGCGGTTTGATGCCCTCGATGCCGTATTCCGCCGCCACATCCGAAATCCCCTGCGCTATGCCGCCGCTCTTGGCAAAGATCCTGCCGTAAAAGGAGGCATTATCGAGCGAGGTCTCTTCCAAAGATCCGACATCGATGTGGCGCGCGTCGAGAAATGCCTGCAATTCTTCAAAGGAGAGAACGCTGTCGATCGCGCCCTGCGTTTTGGGCAGCTTATATTCGAGCTTTTTGCTTGCGCAGGGACCGATGAAGATAACTTTGCCGGCGGGATCGGTCCGCTTGATGAGCATCGCCGCCTCTACCATGGGCGACACGGAGTGTGAGATATATTTTGCCAAATCCGGAAAATTCTTTTCCACAAACATCACGAAAGAGGGGCAGCAGGAAGTCGTCAAAACTCCTTTTTCCTCCCATTCTTCCGCCTCGTGATAGAGGGTAATGTCTGCGCCGAGCGCCGCTTCGACCACTTGGTGGAAGCCGAGTTTGCGGATACCCGTTACGACCTGTTCGATCTTCGCATACTTAAACTGGCTGACAATGGAGGGCGCGATGACGGCGTAAACATGATACTTTTTCCCTTCTTCCGATTTTTTAAGGATATCTATGCTCTCCATGATCATCGATTTGTCGACGATCGCGCCGAACGGGCACTGGTACACGCAGGCCCCGCAGGAAATGCATTTATCGTTATCGATAACCGCCTTTTTATCTTCCCCTACCGTGATCGCCTTCACCTTGCAGGAAGATACGCAGGGGCGCTTTTGATGGATGATCGCGCCGTAAGGGCATGCCTGCGTGCATTTGCCGCACTCGATGCACTTGGATTTATCCACGACCGCTTTGTGGTCGATGATCTGGATCGCGTCGCGCGGGCAGACCTCCTGGCAGCGATGCACGATGCAGCCGCGGCAGGCGGGCGTCACAAAAATACCTCCGATGGGACATTCGTCGCAGGCAATATCGATGACTTCGACGACGTTGGGATTCTTTTTGTTTCCGCCGAGCGCGAGTTTGATGCGTTCCTGTACGATGGCGCGCTCTTTGAAAATACAGCAGCGCATCGTCGCTTTGGGCCCCGGAGAAATCTCTTTGGGAATATCTATATAGATATTGTCGTAACAATGCTCGTATTCGTTGCGAATGATCGCTTTCAACACGTCGTATTTGAGTTTTTGTACCGCTGTGTCAAAAATTCGTTTGTTATCTGCCATATGACCCTCTCTAACCTACTGATGATTTATATCATTTCCCCTAAATTTGCTGCACTGTGCCACGCCTGAACCGCCATATTTTTAATCGTAATCGATCGCAACTTCCTTGCCCATCGCCTTCAAGTTTGCGGCGAGGCTTTCGACCAGTTTCAGCTTCATCGTGATGTCGATGGGAAGCCCCGTATGCGCCGCGTTGATGCTCTGCCCCACGAAAAAGTGAACGCTCGTCGCCTCTTCGAAGAGCATTTGCGCCAAGAGAGACGCGCCGTCCTTTTTAGTGAATGTTTTGGGCGTTAAATCGTGTACGTCTACATATTTTTCAGACAATTCCAAAAGTTTCCGCATGGTCAGGACGCCCTCCGTCGTGAGATCGATGCCGTCGATAAAACCGATGGGAGGGACGTCTTTATCGGGAAAGTCGAAAGACGCACGCACGCTGGTTTTCAAATGCCGCGCGACGATCTGCGAACTCGTGCCGCCGCAGACCACCTTTTTCCCCGCGCCCGCCAAAAAACGGGAAATGTAAAAATCATCCTTTGACTTATCGACGGGCGGGCCGATCATAAGGTTTACGTTCAGCTCTTCGCGCACCTTGACGGCGGCGACCGTCGTATCGTCGCCCGGGGTGCCGAGATACAGATCGTTGCACACGCCCGCCAAAAGGCAGGCGACCGCGCGTGCGCTCATCGTCGGCTTCACGTTATTGTCTAAAAACTCCATGACCTCCGGCCGCTGCCAGCCGAGATTGAGCGTCATGCCGATCCCCGCATGAATGACGCCGTCGCTCATGACGACGATCACGTCGCCTTCCTTCAAGTCGAGCGCGGTCTTATACACCGTTTTGCCGAGGATGTCCATCCCTTCGCGGGGAAAATCACGGCACTTGCAGTCGCGGATCAAAATTGCCTGCGGATTGTCAAATTCGAAGAGATAACCCTTCCCCTCCCGATTCATGTGAATGACCGAAAAGGTGGAATAGGCGACCCCGCGCACCTTGCACACGGGCAAAGACTGGATGATCGTTTCGACGCATTCTTCGATGTCGATTTCGTTGGAAACCATCGTACAGAGGATCTTTGAGGTGAGGGTCGACAAAATATTCGCTTTAACGCCGCTCCCCAGCCCATCCGCCAAAACGAGGGTGGTATAATCGCCCGAAACAATGCTCTCCACGCGGTCGCCGCACAGCTCTTCGTTCTTTTTGTTGAGCGATGTATAGCCGCTTTCCAGACAGAGAGCCATTATTTTTTCTCCTCCTCTCCCTGCAAAGTCTTTTTGAGCTTGAGGAGAGCCACTTTTGTTTCTGCCGTCGTTTCACCCAATAGGGAGGCGATCTCCTGCGCGACGCGCATCTGCTTTTTGATGACCTCGTCGGTGGTGGCGAGCGTTTCGAGTTTGACCTTGTCCAGCTGCTCTTCGCTCTTGGTCTCCTGCGTGATGTCCTTCATCACGGCATATGTCCCCTTATTGTCTTTGAGAACGATGATGGTCAGCTCGATATAGCTGCCCGTCTTTTCGAGATAAACCTTTTTATTGTAAATATTCTTATTGTCGTTCTGTGCGAGCACGAATTCGGTGGGGTTGAAATAGTGGAAGATGCCCTTGCCCTTCACGTCATACTCTTTGATCCCCAAAAGTTCTTTCGCCTTGCCGTTGATCTCCATGATGTTGAGATCGTTGTCCAACAGCACGATGCCGTTGGGGCTGGTTTGGATGATTTCGTACGACATGCTCTCCGCGCGGGCGCGCATATACGGCACGCACATGTCGATATTTGCATAGCCGTTCGCCACGGCCCAAGCCTTTTCATAACAGGTATTATAACCGCAGGCACCGCAGTTGAGCATATCTTCCGGCTTCGTTTTGCCCGTTTTGGCGAGGATCTCGGCGATCTGCCGGTCGGTAGGAACAAAATCCTCCGTGCGCTTGCGCTCGTGCACGCAGGAAAAGTCGATGTCCTTTTCCTCTTCGTAAGGGGCGGAACTATGCTCGGCGAGGTCGCGGCTGACATACTTGCGGATATCCGCGTTGGCCTTTAGAGCCCCCGCCTTGAGCGCGAGCGAACACGGCCCGTTGACGCAGGCGGAATCACAGCTGTTCATTTCGATAAACATGCCGGATATACTCTCGATGTTTTCGAGCACCTCTTTGCACTTTTCCGCACCGTCTACGGCAACAAACTCATAGCCGTCGATATAATTTTCAAACGATTTGATGATGCCGCGGCTGATGGGATAATACTTCGCACGGTTGACGCCGCCCGTCGCCTTGGACGGAAGGCGCGCAATCTCCGACAAAACGATACCCTTGTCTTCAAACATCGCCGCGAGATCTTCAAAGGTGAGAACGCCGTCGACGACCCCGCTCTCGTGCGCTTCCCTCTTTTTGGCGATACACGGGCCGATAAACACGACCTTTGCATCGGGATGCCTTTTGCGGATCATCTTGGCATGCGCGATCATCGGCGTATCTACGGGCGCCAAGTAAGCGAGCGCCTTGGGATAATACAGTTCGATGAGCGTATTGACCGCCGGGCAGCAGGAGGTGATAAAATTTTTATAGGTGTGCGCTTCGAGCAGTTTTTTGTACTGCGCGGTGACTTCGCGCGCGCCGATGCTCGTCTCCTCCGCATCGGCAAAGCCCAGCCTGCCGAGTGCGAGCTTCATCACATTGAAATCCTGCAGATCGAAGCTGGATACGAAAGAGGGCGCGACGGACGCGATGACATTGCCGCCCGCCAGCAACTTTTCCACCTCACCCCGCTCGGTATGCACGCTTTTGGCATTTTGCGGGCAGACTTCGGTACAATGACCGCAGAGGATGCAGCGGCTGTCGATGATCTTGGCATGATGATCGACCACCTTGATCGCCTTGACGGGGCACTCTCTGAGGCACTTATAACAGTCTTTACAGCGGGCGTCTTTGAAATCGAGATAATTGATCATAACGGCGCCCCCGCTTTACTTGCCGACGCGCGGATAGATCTGCGTGAGGAACAGTTCTTCGCAGTTATCTTTGTTGGCATTGTGTACGAGGATTTCATCCGCGAGCATGCTGACGCCGTTTTGGCAGTTTCCCATGCAGAAGCTCGCCTGCAGATCCACTTTATCCTCTACCCCGTACTTTTTGATGAGGCGCTTCATTTCCTCAATCACGTCGTAAGATCCCCGAAGATGACAGGAGCTTCCGACACAAACTTTGACGACCATAACAATAACCTCTCGATAAAATTTATATATGCGCGCGCTTTTCTTCTCTTGCACAGACATGCGAAAAGACGCGCTTTCCGATTCCCTCTTGCGCGAATGTGAATCGATATTTTTTTATCGATTTATATTATAATATAAATCACCGAGATAGTCAACGATTTTTTAAAATTTGGCACAGGGATTTTCAGGGAAAACAAAAAATACACGGGCATACAACGCATGCCCGTGCTAAAAAGTATGATTTGAAAAGCTCTATCGCGCGCTTGCTTTTTTCGCGGAGCGGCGGATCAACTTGATGACCTCGTCGAGCAAGATGACGGAGAATGCGAGCGCCACGATCTTGACCCAATCGAGCAGGCCGAGCGCTACGGTATCGAACACGGGACCGGCAAACTGCGTGATCACGATCTGCAGCGCGAATGCCGCGGCGAAGGCGATGAGCATGAGCTTATTTTTGAAGAAACTGGGAAATACGCTTCGATCGCCCAGTTCACGGCAGTTAAACGCATTAAAGAGCTGGAACAGGACAAACAGCGTAAAGATCACGGTGTTGGAAACCTCCTCCGCATCCGCGCCCTCTACAGAGATATGCAGGAAATTCCATTGCTTTTGCGCAAGACAGATCAGGCACATAAAGACGCCGTTTACGGCGATCTTGACCATCATTTCCGCGGAAACGATGCTCTCGTTCCGCGCGGTCGGCTTGCGCTTCATAAGATCGTCGCGGATGGGCTCCAACCCCAGCGTAAGCGCGGGCGGTCCGTCCATGATGATGTTGATCCAAAGAAGATCGAGCGCATTGAACGGATTTTCAAAATCGGTAAACAGGCCGATGACCGCGCAGAGGAAGATGATCGCGACGGAAGCGACGTTGACGGTGAGCTGAAACTGAATAAACCGCTTGAAATTCTCGTATATGCCCCTTCCCCACTTGACCGTTGTGACGATGGTGGAAAAAGAATCGTTGAGCAGCACGATATCCGCCGCCTCTTTGGAAACTTCCGTTCCCGAAATCCCCATGGCGATGCCTACGTCCGCATTTTTGAGAGCAGGCGCGTCATTGATGCCGTCTCCCGTGACGGCGACCACGTTGCCCTTGGAACGAAGTTCTTTGACGACGCGCATCTTCAACAGAGGGGTACTGCGCGCTATGACCCGCACCGTGGGAAGTACCTTGGAAAACTCTTCGTCCGAAAGCCCCTCGAGGTAGGAAGCCTCCACGGCAATATGGTCGTCGTCCAAAATGCCCAATTCGTCGGCAATGGCGGAAGCAGTGACGATGTTGTCCCCTGTGAGCATTTTGAGATCGATCCCCGCATCCTTGCAGGCATGCACCGCATCGTATACCTCGGCACGCAGAGGGTCAGTGATCCCGACGAAGCCGTCGAACGTCATGCCGTGCTCCGCATCTTCTCGGCTCAGGGGCTTTTCCGATACATTTTTATGCGCGAAGGCGAGCACGCGGCGGGCGCGTTTTTGCAGCCCCATGATCTCCCCTTCTATCTTTTCGCGTTCCTCTTCGTCAATATTGCAGAGGGAAAGGATCTTTTCCGGGCTGCCCTTCGTGTATACGGCAAAACCGTCCTCGGCGCGGACGCAGGTGGTCATATTTTTTGTATCGGAAGAGAACGGGTAGACTTCCGCGATGTGCGCCTGCCCCCTCTTTTGTTTATAGTTTACGCCGCACTTTGCTGCCGAAACGAGGAGTGCCCCCTCCGTCGGATTGCCCACGAAACGGGTAACGCCCTTCTCTTCATAGAGATCCGCCGTGCTGTTGAGACAATAGTTCTCCAACATGGGAAGATTGCAGAAGGAATCGATCGCCTGATAGCCGCCGTCTGCATAGACGTCGACGACGGTCATACGGTTTTCGGTCAGCGTACCCGTTTTATCCGAACAGATGACGTTGATACATCCGATCGTTTCACAGGCGATCATCTTTTTGACGAGCGCATTCTGCTTTGCCATCTTCGCGATGTTGATGGACAGAGATATGGCGACGATGGTGGGCAGCCCTTCCGGCACGGCCGCAACCATCAGGACGATGCTTTCGATAAAGGCACCGCTGATCGTTTCAAAATTAATTTCCCCGTGGACGCCAGCTAAAATACTTACAAACTGAATGATAAAAATGATCGCGGCGCAGACCGCCCCGACGATGGTAATGTCCTTGCCGAGCTTGCCCATCTTTTCCTGCAGGGGCGTCTGCCCCTCGCCGCCGCTTTGGATCTCGCGCGCGATCAGACCGAATTCTGTGTGATCGCCCACCCCGGTGACGACCATTTTTCCCGTGCCCCCCGTAATAAAACAGCCGGAAAAGACCATGTTGACGCGCTCGGCGACGGGAACCTCTCCCGACAGGATGGCGGAGGCATCCTTTTCGACGGGCACGCTCTCACCCGTGAGGGAAGATTCGTCGCTCGTCAAAGAGACGCTTTCGATCAGCCTGCCGTCGGCGACGACCTTGTTGCCCGTTTCGAGATACACGATGTCGCCCACGACCAATTCGCTCTGCGGTATGTACTGCACGATACCGTCACGCACGACTTTGATCTCGATGCCCTCTTTGATCTTGTTGAGCTCTTCAAATGCCTTGGCGCTCTTGCCCTCCATGACGACGGTGAGCACAACGGAAATGGCAATGGCAACAAGAATGCCGACGCACTCGATAAAATCGCCGTCGCCGGACTGCACCTCTTTTACGACATTGACCGCGATGGTAATGATCCATGCAAAAAAGAGCAAAATCAGCATGGGTTCGGTAGCGGCTTCCCATATCCGCCGCAACAGAGATTTCTTTTTTGTTTCGGAAAAGGCGTTTCTGCCGTATTTTTCCGCGTTTTCCTGTACCTGCCCAGAAGACAGGCCGGCATGTGCATCGGACGAAAGTTCGCGGACGATCTCCTCCGCTGCCCTGTCATAAAACTTCAAACCGATAACCTCCCATCGTAATGCGAGCAAAATAAAAGCCGCGGGCAATGCGCGCCTGCGGCCAAAATCTTTCCAAATACTCGGCAAAGGGACAGACTCCGACCATATAAGCGCCATTACGCTGCATTATATGAGTCTCGCAATTTCAGACAAGCCTATATCCGCTGCCGGATATGAGATGAAGACTTGCCGCGCAAAATTGTGCGCCTGCTACTCCCTCACGGAATTTATTTTGCTGTTGTCATAGAGAATTATACTTACGGGCGCTCCCTTTGTCAAGCGAAAAAACGCACTTTATCGCCCGATCATACATTTTTTTCCACCAAAAACCCGAGCGCGCGCAATTTGTTTTCGATCACGTCGAGCACCTCTTCGCTTTCCGCGCTGACCGTATGGTAATGGTAACCGCTCGTCACATTTTTGAGGAGCGCCGACTTTCCGCTTTCGATCTTGCGCATAAACTCGCGCGCCTTTGAACGGCTGTCAATGCCCATGGGAGCGCTGATCGTCCCGTATACTTTATGATGGACGAACACGTTTTCGACACAGCCGCCCTCGTCTGCCACACAAAACAATTCCGCCTCGGTATCGGCGTCCGAATGGCGCACTTTGAAAACGCGCTTACACCGTACGCCGCCCGCCGCAACATAGCCGCGGTTGGTGGATACAATTGCGGCGCCTTCCGCGCGCAGAATGGCGACATCCTGCACGATCACTTGGCGGGACACCCCGAATCGTTCCGCCAACGCGGTCGCCGTGACCGGGTCGGCGCCGATCGTCGCCGCGATCTGCCTGCGGCGTTCTTCCCCGTTCATATACCTTTCCACCTCCGACTCAATCGGAAAAATCTTCGTCGATCTCGACGGGATGCAGATTTTTAAGGGACACGTCGAGAATGGGTGCGGAATGCGTCAGCGCGCCGCACGAAACGACATTCGCGCCGATGTCCTTGAGGCACGCAGCATTTTCCGCAGTAACGTTGCCCGAAATTTCCACCAAAGCCCTTCCGGCGATATAGCCGACCGCCTCCCGCATCGCCGCGTCCGTCATATTGTCGAGCATGATGATATCGGCGCCAGCCGCGACGGCCTCTTTGACCATTTCCATCGTTTCGACTTCGACCTCTATCTTCATCGTGAAGGGCGCATAGGCCTTTGCCATGGCGACCGCCTGCCTGACGCCGCCCGCCGCGCCGATATGATTGTCTTTCAGCAGTACCGCATCCGAAAGATTAAAACGGTGGTTTCCGCCGCCCCCGATGCGCACGGCATACTTTTCGAAAATGCGCATATTAGGGGTCGTCTTGCGCGTATCCACGAGCTGCAAGCCGCTCCCTTCGAGCAGTTTTACCATCTTTGCCGTATAGGTGGCGATGCCGCTCATGCGCTGCAAATAATTGAGCGCGGTGCGCTCGCCCGTCAAGATGACGCGCATGTCGCCCGATACGCGCGCCAGAATCTGCCCCTTCTGCACATGATCGCCGTCTTTAGCGAAAAATTGGGTGTACGCCCCCTCTCCGAGCAATTCAAAGACGCGCGCAAACACGGGAAGCCCTGCGATCACGCCGTCCTGTTTGCAGATCAAGTCCGCCTCGCCGAAAGCGTACTCTTTGAGCACGCTGTTGGTAGAAACATCTTCGCTCGTCACATCCTCCGCAAGCGCCATGCGGAGAAGCTCGTCCGCACGGATCTTCATCGATACTTCATCAATCACAATAAGCCTCCCTTTCCGCCTCTTCGCGGATCTCCTTCGCGTAGTTTCCTTTCAAACTCTCGTAATCGGCGTAAGCCGCAAGATCGATCGGCTGAACGCCGCCCTTGCCAAATCCCTGCGCGGACATATCCGCCGCCGCCCGTTTCGCCCAGATCAGGCTTTCCAAAAGAGAATTGCTGGCAAGACGGTTTTTGCCGTGCACACCGTTGCAGGCGGTTTCCCCCGCCGCATACAGCCTGCGCATGCTCGTCCTTCCGTCAAGATCCACTTTTACGCCGCCCATAAAATAATGTTGAGCGGGCACGACGGGAATGGGCGTCCGCAAAACGTCGTACCCCTCTTCGAGGCAGTGACGGTATATGGTCGGAAAGTGCTCTTTGACCGTCCTTTCCCCGAGGGGACGCATATCCAGCCAAACATGTTTTGTGCCGTCCTTCTGCATCTGCGCGCGGATGGCGCTCGTGACGATGTCGCGGGGCAAAAGTTCATTGCAGAAGCGCTGCATATTTTTATCCAGCAGAACCGCGCCTTCTCCGCGCACGGATTCGGAAATGAGAAAGCGCCTGCCGTGCTTTTCCGAATAAAAGGTCGTAGGATGGATCTGCACATAGTCGATATGCTCGAGCGCGATGCCGTTTTTCAGCGCGATGCCGAGCGCATCGCCCGTCAGATGGCGGTAATTGGTGGAATTTTCCCACAGGCCGCCGACGCCGCCCGTCGCGAAGAGGGTGTACTCGGCATAGACAGGGAAAACTTTTCCGCTCGCGTTCTCCCGCACGACGCCGCCGAAGCATTCGTTTTCGCGCGCAATGACGTCCAGCAGTTCACAGTCCTCTGCGATCTGTATGTTCGGTCGTTTTTTGACCGCTTCGAGAAGGTGCGAAGTGATCTCTCTGCCCGTGACGTCGTCATGAAAAAGAATGCGGGGCACGCTATGCCCGCCCTCGCGCGTATAGCGGAACTGTCCCGCGCCATCGCGCGCAAAGCGCACGCCGTAGTCCACCAATTCGCCGATCAGCGCGGGCGACGATCGAATCATCAGTTCGACGGCGGCAGGATCGTTTTCATAGTGCCCCGCGCGCATCGTATCGTCAAAATATTTTTCGTAATCGTCCGGCGACTTCAATACGCAGATGCCGCCCTGAGCCAAAAAGGAATCGCTCTTGTCGGCAGAGGACTTTGTAAGCATGAGAACGCGCCTTTCCGCGGGCAAATGCAGCGCGCAATACAGCCCCGCAACGCCCGTACCCGCGATCAGCACGTCATATTTTTTTTGTATCGTCGGCATAATCCCTCACTTTGCAAGCGCCAACATCCGGCGCAGCGGCCTCTCCGCCACCTCCATGTCTGCCCTGTCCATCAACACTTCTCCCCTGCCGAGGGCGAGGCAGTCGCGCACTCCCTCGATGGTATTCCTTTTCATATCCGCACACTGGGGGCTGACGGGATAAAACTTTTTATCGGGACAGCGCCGCTTGAGTTCGAACAGTACGCCCGGCTCTGTGCAGACGATCATCTCCGGCGCATCGCTCTTTTCCGCGTGAGCGATGATCTCCGCCGTACTGCCGATAAAATCGGATACGGCGCGCACCGCCTCGGTGCATTCGGGATGGGTGACAACCGCGGCCGAAGGATGGGCGCGCTTTTCGGAAAGGACATCTTCCGCCAAGAGGACGGCGTGTACGGGGCAGTATCCGCCCGAATAGTAAAAATTCTTTTCGGGCACCTGCTTTGCGACAAAACTGCCCAAATTTTGGTCGGGGATAAACAGAATATTTTTTTGGGGAAGGGCACGCACGATCCTGACCGCGTTGGAAGAGGTGACGCACACGTCGGAAAGACCTTTGAGCCGCGCCGTGGAGTTGATGTAACAGGCGACGGCCAGATCCTCCACCTCCGCGCGCAATTTTTCGATCTGCTCCTCTGTCGCCATATGCGCCATTGCGCAGTCGGCGGAGAGATCCGGCATGAGGACGCGCCGGGAAGGGTTGAGTATCTTGGCGCTTTCCCCCATAAAATGCACGCCGCAGAATACGATGGTCTCTGCATCCGTCTGTGCGGCGACCTTAGCTAAATAAAAGGAATCCCCCACGAAGTCGGCGATCGCCTGCACTTCGTCCGGGGCGTAATAGTGCGCGAGCACGATCGCCCGTTCGCGCGCTTTGAGCGCCGAGATCTCTTGCGCCGTCGTCATAATAAAACCTGCCTGATCTTTTGTTTGAAAAACTATACACGAAAAATTGACATCTGTCAAGACAATAGACGGGTGCTTTGGCAATTTTTAGAAAAAAGAGAAAAATGCACAAAAACTGAAAACGCGGCGCGTTTAATTTTTAAAGGGGCTTGACCCGCACTTTCTCCTATGTTATAATGAGAAAAATCAAGACGACAAGAGGGAAAAATGATGACAAAAGAACAAGTAATCGAGTTTATCAAAAAACGCAATGTATCTTTTATTTCGACTGTCGATGAAGACGGTTTCCCCGCGATGCGCGCGATGCTGCAGCCGAGGAAGATCGAGGGAAACATCATTTGGTTTTCTACAAATACATCTTCGAACAAGGTCAAAGAACTGATCAAACAGCCCAAGTCTTGCGTATACTTCTATTGCAAAGGGCCGTATTTTTATACGGGCGTTTTATTGCGCGGAACGGCAACAGTTTTGCAGGATCAGGCGTCGAAAAACATGCTTTGGCTGCAGGGCGACACGATGTTTTATAAACAGGGCGTCACCGATCCCGATTACTGCGTGCTGCGATTTGTCGCGCAAGATGCCAGAGTATACCGAAATTTCAAGACGGAAACAATTCAAATGGAATGATCGATCCGCATACGGCAAAAGCCGCCGCCGAAAGTATTCGGCGGCGGCTCTTTTGGGCCGTTTTTATGTATTTTTCTCTCGCGTACGAACCAAGAGGCGCAAAACAAGGCGCACCGCCTTAGGCGGCTTGACGCATACGATTTTCAGCATGGCACTCCTTCCGACTTTATTTCAAAAACGAAGAGCGTTCCTTTGTCGCAGTCGGCAAAGGCATAATCGCTCTGCACGATGTTGCTGATGCCGCGGCAGCTTCCTGCCGTAAGGGTCAGATCACAGAGCGGATATTTCAGCCCTTCACTCTCTATTATATGCGCCTGCAGTCCGACGGGTGCCAAAGAAACGGTACGCCCCGCCTTGCCCTCAAAAACGATTTTGCCGGCCGCGCAGTAAATATCCGAACAAGCCGTCTTCATCACGCACTTTACGCCGCGCAAAAAAGCCGCATACAGCAACTGCAAATTCCCGAAAAAGTGATCTTCCCGCCTTCCGCCCCCGCCGTATATTTCGATCTCGCCGCAGCCCCTCTCGATGAGCAAATCGAGAGCGATCTCGCCGTCGGTAAAGTTCTTTTCGGAAGGATACACGACGGAGTGCTCGGGCACATAGCCGAGCGAATCGAAGTCGCCCGCCGTGATGTCTATGGAAATTTTATCTTTCGCCCATGAGAGCGCACCGTCCGCCGCGAGCACGAGATCTCCCGCGCCCTTTTCGATCTTATCTAAATACGGTTCGCCGTTAAGCAATATGATGCCTTTCAAAATGCCTCCGTTTACAGCGTGCGCAAGTTTGCGATGGTCTTTGCCATGTCGTCCGATTTGAATACGGTGTTGCCCGTCACGATCACGTTTGCGCCCGCATCTTTGACGCGGCGCACATTTTCTTCGGTGATGCCGCCGTCGATCTCGATATCCTTGCCGATGCCCTGCGCATCAAAGATTCGCCGCGCTTCCTCCACCTTCGGAAGGACATAGTCGATAAACTTTTGCCCGCCGAGCCCCGGATATACGCTCATGATCAAAAGCATATCGCACAATTCGAGGCAGTCGTATACCTCCCGCAGAGGAGTATCGGGATTGACGACCACGCCGCAGTGCGCACCGCAGTTTTTGATGAGGCGGAGTACATTTTTCAGATTTTCCCCGCACGCTTCGCGGTGTACGGTGATAAAATTTGCGCCCGCTTCCGCAAAAAAGCGAACCTGATTTTGCGGATTGACGACCATCAGGTGCACGTCCAGCGGCAGCGCCGTATGCCGGCGGATCGCCGCGATCATATCGCCCCCGAAGGTGATTTTGGGAACAAATGTGCCGTCCATCACGTCGCAATGGATCATGTCTGCGCCGCACTTTTCCAATTTTTCCACGGCCGCGCCCATCGCCGCAAAGTCCGCCGACAATACAGACGGAGCGATTTTGATCTCGTTCATCTTTCCCCCTTTTACACTGTCCGTCACGGCAAGCCTCCTTATGATGTCTTTACTCTATAATGATAACAGACGCGCGCGCCGATGTCAACATTCTGCCGCGGTTTCGCACTTAAAAATCCACATAGTTCACTTTCAATGCAACGCCGAGGCGCTCTTTGAACGCCGCTTCGATCTTATCAAAGTTCTTCGGCTTTTTCGTATGGAACTTTGTACTTTTTACCGTGCCGTCCGCAAAGAGAAATACGTCAAAGGCCGCCCGTACGCGCTTTTTATTCCCCTTTCAGCCTGCTTGCGCGCAGCTGCCCGCATGCGCCGCCGATATCCGCGCCCGTACGCCTGCGCAGCGTCGCGGAGAGTCCGCCCTTTTCGAGGAAGCCCAAAAAACGGTATGCCTCCTTTTCGTCCGCACCCGAAAGCGCCCTTTCCTTCACTTCGTTGAGGCGGATCAAATTGACGTGGCAGGGCCTGCCCCTTAAAACGGAAATGAGCTTTTCGGCGTGCGCACGGTCGGCGTTTTCTCCATGGATCAGGGAATATTCGAAGATATATCGGCGCCCCGTCTTTTCAAAATAATAGTCGCACGCCTTTAAAATATCCGCGAGTTTGTATGCCTTGGCCACCGGCATGATGCGCGCGCGCTCCGCATCGTCTGCATTGTGCAGCGATACCGTAAGGTTGACGGGAATCCCTTCTTCGGCAAGGTCGTACATTTTCGGTACTATGCCGCAGGTAGAGAGGGAAATATTGCGCGCGCTGATCGCGATGCCCCCTTCCGCCGTGACATTGCGCAAAAATTTGACGACGCGATCGTAATTATCGAGCGGTTCGCCGCTCCCCATAAGCACGACATTGGTCACGGCGCGTTTTTCGAGCGTGCCGCTGTGCCGTGCGTTGGCTACGAGGATCTGGGCAAGAATCTCGCCCGCAGAAAGGTTGCGGATCAGACCGTTCAGCCCCGAAGCACAGAAGGCGCAGTTCATGCGGCAGCCCACCTGCGTGGAGACGCATTGGGTATTGCCGTATTTATAGCGCATAAATACCCCCTCGATCACATTGCCGTCGGCAAGTTCGAAAAGGTACTTTTCTGTGCCGTCGGAAGAGGTCAGCGTTTCGATAATTTTGACCGGCTCGTCCTCAAATCGTTCCAAAAGTTTTGCCTTGAACGCCTTGGGAAGATCTGTGATCTCGGATATCTTTTTCCCCTGCATCAGCCCCCGCCAAAGCTGGCCCGCGCGAAATTTTTTTTCGCCCGCTTCCTCTACGAGAGCGCCCAACTCTGCCAAGGAGAGATCCTGCAAAATCCCTTTCATTTTTCATTCCTCTTCATCTTGCAAAAATAAAACCCGGCGCCCTGAGAGAGATGCGGCAAAAACTGTATGCCGTATTTCATGTCGATATGCGCGAGGGGACTTTGCGCGCGCTCGGCGGAAAACATCCCGTTTTCCGCCAAAAAAGCGCCGACCGTACCGTCATTTTCCTCTTCAAAAACCGAGCAGGTGGAATAATATAAAAAACCGCCCTTTTTGACATATCCGGCACATGCCCGCAGGATTGAAAGCTGCGTTTCGGCAAGCGAGGCGATATCCGACTGTCTGCGAAAAAACTTGATATCGGGATCGTCCGCGACTACCCCGTACCCAGTACAGGGCGCATCTACCAGCACGGCATCGAATTTTTCCGCATACTTTTCGTCAAAAACAGAGGAATCGCGGCAGACGACATCGATGTTTTTTCTGTGCATGCGCCCGGCATAGCTCTCGATGAGCGCCGCGCGGTGCGGATGCAGTTCGAAGGCGGTCACTCTTTCACACTTTTCAGAAAGAAGAACGCTCTTGCCTCCCGGCGCGGCGCATGCGTCCAGGATCGCGGCGCACGGCTGTACCGCGTCCGCAATGGCGACTGAGCCGACCGACTGAAAGGTATAATCGCCCGCATCGTATCCGGCTTCCCGCCGGAAAGCACGGAAAATATATGTGTTTGCAAAGGGCGTCTTTTCGTATTCCGCCCCCGCAAGATAGCCATCGATCTTTTCCGCTTGGCAGGCAAAACGCACCGAAACGCCCTCTGCGCGGTACGCTGCGATCTTTTCCGCCGTTTCCCGCCCATACGCAGCGACGAGACGGGCGAGGGCAAATTCGGGGTAAGATGTTTTGACCGACAGCGCCGCGAGCGGTCCGTCAGGCAGTTTGACGCGCTCGGCATCGAAGGCGCGCAGAAAGGCATTGACAAAGCCCGCCGCGCCCCCTTTGCCCAATTTTTTGACGAGAGACACGGCATTGTCCGTGACCATATACTTTTTTTTGCCCATAAAGGCGAGCATATACACGGAAATTTTGAGCACGATACGCACGGGCAGCTTGGGATTTTTGGGAGCAAAAGCGCGGATACAGTGCTCTAAATACAGATCGTTTTCCATGACCCCGTAGACGATTTTGACCGTGCGGGCACGGTTCGCCTCTTCGATCGGCGTATCCGCGAGCACCTGTTTTAAAAAGGCTCCTCCGCCGTATACTTTATTCAAGATCAGATAGGGGTCGGCGAGCGGATTGGTCATACCTTCTCCCCTGTGAACCGGTCGCCGACGGCAATCTTTCTGCCGTTGACAAAATCCGCCGCGCGCATCCGCTTGCCCCCTTCGAGCTGCATTTGCGTGATCTTGACGCAACCGCTCCCCGCGGCGACATAAATGCCCGTCTTATCCGCGCGGATCACTGTTCCTGCATCCCCCTTCTCTTCGCACGGTTCGGCGAAGCAAAAGTTGGCGAGTTTGCCGCCCAAAAACGCATAGGCGAGGGGGGCGGGATCCATTGCGCGGATCAAATTACAGATCTCCTTTGCCGGCCGCGTAAAATCGACGAGACAGTCTTCTTTTTTGATCTTTCTGCAAAAGGTCGCCCGCTCTTCATCCTGCTTTACAAAGACGGCCTGCCCCTTTTCGAGCAACTGCAGCGCCTCGCAAATGCACGAGGCCCCCACGGCGGAGAGCTTTTCAGAGAGAGTGCCCGCCGTATCCTGCGAAGAGATCGGCACTTCCCTCGAGACGAGCATGTCGCCCGTATCTAGGCCGAGTGCCGTCTTCATCACCGTCACGCCCGTCCTTTCATCCCCCGCCAAAATGGCATGCTGGATGGGAGAAGCCCCCCGCCAGCGTGGCAGAAGGGAGGCGTGAATGTTGTATACTCCCTGCGGAAAGGCGTCCAAGACCTCCTGCGTCAACAGCTGCCCGTAGGCGCAGGTGACCATGACATCCGCGCCGAGCGCTCTCAGTTCGGCGGCGTGATCGCGGATCTTCGGAAAATCATAGACGGGAATGCCGGCGCCTTCCGCATACTTTTTGAGGGGCGTAGGCGTCAGCACGGCTTTGCGCCCGACGGGCTTATCCGGCTGGGTGATGACGGCGACGGTGCAAAACCCCGCATCCATCAAACTCTGCAGGGGCGCGACGGAAAATTCCGGCGCGCCCGCATAGACGATCTTCATCATATTTAATCCTTTACGCTCTCTACCTTTTCGGCGCGGTCGGTATATAAGATGCCGTCGAGGTGGTCGAGTTCATGGCACACAGCACGCGCAAAAAAGCCGCGCGCGACCAATTTTTTGCGTTTGCCCGTCCGATCCGCATATTCGACTTTGACGACGAGCGGGCGAGATACGACGCCGCGCTTGCCGCGCACGGAAAGGCAGCCCTCATAACCGCACTGTTCCCCTTTTGCCTCCACGATAACGGGGTTGACCATCTCGTAAAAGCCCTCTTTTACGTCGATGACGACGGCGCGGCGCAAGATGCCTACCTGCGGCGCGGCGAGCCCCGCGCCGTCCTCCTTGCGGACGGTTTCCTTCATATCGTCCAAAAGCTGGCCGAGTTTTTCGTCGAAATTTTCCACTTCGAAGCACTTTTTGCGCAGGATATCGTCGCCGACCTGCACGATGTTGCGAATCGCCATTTTACTTTCTCCTTTGACCAAAAAGCGGC
Source organism: uncultured Clostridia bacterium (assembly GCA_904374385.1). Taxonomy (GTDB): domain Bacteria; phylum Bacillota; class Clostridia; order Christensenellales; family Borkfalkiaceae; genus Borkfalkia. Next base: position 22,855 of record CAJFGA010000017.1, read on the forward strand.
GCTGCCGCTGCATTCATTCTATGATAAATTGTTCGGATCTTCTTCGACATATACCAAAACGTCGCGCGAGGCATGCGGCAGAGAGCGGTCGTAAATTTCGGAAAGCAATTTGTCGCTCTTGATGCGCATGAGCACTTGATAACGGAATTTGTTTTGGATCCGTTTGACGGGAGAGCGCATTTTATTGAAAAATAGAAATTCTTCCCGCTCTTTTTCATACAGAGCCTGGAGGGAAAACCAAATCTCTTTGAGCGCATCGAGCGCCTTTTTATCGTCTTCAGAAGAAATCATCACCCGCACGATCCTCGCAAAGGGCGGAAACGCCGTCGCTTTGCGCAGGGAAATCTCATGCTCAAAAAATCCTTTATAGTCGTTTTCGACTGCAAAACGCAGGATATAATTTTCCGGATCGTACGTCTGCAAGACGACTTTTCCCCTCTCTTCCGCGCGACCGCTTCTACCGGAAACCTGCGTTACGAGCTGAAAAGTACGTTCCCCGCTGCGGTAGTCGGAAAAGTGCAGGCTCATATCCGCATCGAGGATCCCCACGAGGGTAACGGCGGGAAAATCGTGCCCCTTTGCCACCATCTGCGTGCCGACGAGGATATCCGCCCGCCGTTCCGCAAATGCTTTCAGGATTTTATAGTGTCCTTCTTTGCCGGAGGTCGTATCGTTGTCCATGCGCAAAATGCGCGCGGAGGGATACATTTTTTTGAGCTCTCCCACCACTTTCTGCGTGCCCGTGCCCGTGTAATTGAGATGTATGCTGCCGCATTCGGGGCAGGCGGAAAGCATGTGGTACTGGGCGCCGCAGTAATGGCACTTCAAACAATCCTCCTCGCTGTGATAGGTGAGAGATACGTCGCAGGAAGCGCACTTGGCGACATATCCGCATTCGCGGCAGATTACGCTCTGCGCAAATCCGCGCCGATTGATGAAGATGATCGCCTGTTTTCCCTTTTCGAGACAGTCTGCCAGCTCCTCGCGCAGCGCCGCCGAAAAGGCGGTGTTGTTGCCGCGGCGCACTTCCCGGCGCATATCCGCGATGACGATTTCCGGCATCGGGCGGGCGTGGATGCGTTCGGGCAATTCCAAAAGACCGTATTCCCCTTCCTTCGCCTTGAGATATGTTTCCACCGACGGCGTCGCACTGCCGAGCACCAATTTGCAGCCGTTATATGCGGCGCGGAATTTTGCGATTTCGACCGTGCGGTAGCGCGGATTCGATTCGCTCGCATAGCTTTGGTCGTGTTCCTCGTCCATGACAATCACGCCCACATTTTCGACAGGCGCAAATACCGCGCTGCGGGCGCCGATCGCGATCTTCGCCTCGCCCGTCCGCAGCCGCCACCATTCATCAAATTTTTCTCCGGCGGAAAGGCCGCTGTGCAGGATCGCCGCGCTCTCTCCGAAGCGGGCGCGGAGCTGCTTGAACATCTGCGGCGTCAAAGCGATCTCCGGCACGAGAAAAATCGCACTTTTCCCCTGACGCAGCGCTTCGGCGATCAGGGTGAGATAAATTTCCGTCTTGCCGCTGCCCGTTACCCCGTGCAGCAGCTGCACGGTCTTATGAGAATTTTTGACCGCCTCGACCGCACTCTGTTGGGCGGGCGTCAACGGATGTTCCGCTCCTCCCGCCGCAAGGGCGGCATAAGGAGAACGGTTGACGCGCTCTTTTTCGACGCGCAGCGCCCCCTTTTTGACGAGTTCCGCCGCAGCCTGCCCGAATTTTTCGCGCAGGAGCGTATAGTCTTCCCTGCCCTTTTCCTTCATGTGGGCGAGCACCGCCGCCTGCGCTTTGGCGCGGGAAGAAATTTCGATTTCCCGCTCGAACACGGCGACGTTTTTGAACAATTCGCGCACCGTGCCCTTCCGCATTTCGCCGGGCAGAAAAAGGCGCAAAACGAGCGCCTTGGGGCAATGATAGCGTGCCGCGATCTCGTCCACCAAGCGCAGGCATTCTCCGTTCAGGGCGGGAATGCCATCCACGGCGGAGAGGATGCTCTTTAATTTTGCCGCATCGAAATCGCTCCCCTCTTTCAGCCGCATCACGAACCCGTCCACGACCCTGCCGCCGAAAGGGACTTTGACCTGGCTACCCGCCGCAACGCCGTCTATGGCGCGGTATTCGAATATTTTGTCCACCTCGCTGTGGGCGATGTCTACGATCACTTCCGCCGTCATTTGTCTATCCGATAAAAAACAGAAAGCCCCGAGGAAATTCGGAGCGTCTTTTCTGCCTATCTTTTCCGCAAAGGAAAATCAGTCTTTGGTCATGTGAAGGGTGCCGTTTTCGATCTCCTGGCAGGCGAGAGCGATCTCTTTGACGTTGCCGGGAAGCTCCTTGATGCCCTGATTCTGCTCCTGGTCGATGATCTGGCGGGCGCGCTTGGCGACCACTACGCACAGCGCATAACGGGATGCGGGATGTTCCTTAGTACCCAATTTTTCTACCAAACTATCTACGGAAGGCTGATTGATCATTATGATTACCTCACAAAATTCTTTACAAAAATCATTCGATTTCCGAAACGGAAAACGTGCAATAAAAACCGTGCCGAAGCTGCGGCGCTCACTCTACATTTTGGATCTGCTCGCGCACCTTTTCGATCTCGTTTTTGAGTGCAAGCCCGCTGTTGGTCACCGCCAGATCGTTGCTCTTGGAACACACGGTGTTCGCCTCGCGGTTAAATTCCTGCACCAAAAAGTCGAGTTTCCTTCCGACCCGTTCCTCTTGGCAGATGGAACGAAATTGCGCGATATGCGATTTTAAACGCGTCAGTTCTTCGTCGATGTTGGATTTGTCTACGAATACGGCGACCTCCGTCAAAAGGCGACCCTCGTCATAATCGACGCCGGACAAGATCTCTTTCATGCGCTCCTCCTGCCTTTTGCGGTAATCCGCCGCGACCAGCGGGGCGCGCTCGCAGATACTTTCCACCAACGTTTGGATCGTCGCCATGCGCGAAAGCATATCCTCTTCCAGTTTTTTGCCCTCTTTCAGCCGCATCGCATTCAGATTATCGAGCGCGGCGTTGAGCGCCGCCGACAGCGCCGCCACCAACTCTTCGTCCGCACCCTGTACTTCTTCCTGCCGCACGACATCCGGGCACTTCAACAGAGCGCACAGCGTAAAATCGTCCTCAAGGGCGGGAAACAGCTCTTTCAGCTTCTGCACCGCCGCCACCCAACTCTGTGCCGCGGGCGCATCGACGTACAGATTTTTCGGCTTTTCGCGCTTATCGACAAGGTTGATATAGATATCCGCATGCCCGCGCGTAAGTTTCTTGCGCACGGCAGTGCGGATGACCTCTTCATATGCGTTGAAAACTTTGGGGCTCTTTACGGCAATATCGAGATAACGGTTGTTGACCGTCTTGATCTCGACGGTCATGTCGATCCCTTCCGCCTTGTATTCCCCTTTCCCGTAACCGGTCATGCTGAACATGAAAGCCCGCTCCCTTGCGTATGCGCGCTGCGCGCCTTTATTTTTCGTCCCATATTATAGCAGATTCGCGCAGAATTTTCAAGTATTTTCATGCGCACGCGCAAACTTCCCTTCCTGTTTTCCGGCGAGCATTGCCTCGAACTCCTCTTCGCCGATGATGCGGATGCCGAGCGCCTTCGCCTTGTCCAGTTTGCTGCCTGCGCTTTCGCCTGCGATGACGAGCGTCGTCTTCTGCGTGACCGAACTTTGGCAGACGCCGCCCGCCTCCTCGATCAGCTTTTGCGCGTCGCCGCGCTTATAGTGTGACAGCGTACCGGTCAATACGACATTTTCGCCTGAAAAAATGCCAACGGTCTGCATTTCTTTGACAAAGGGGTGCACCCCTGCCGCCAAAAGGCGGTCAATTTCGGCGCGGTTTTCCGCTTCGGCAAAGTAGGCTACGATATCCGCGGCCGTCTTCTCCCCGATGTTTTCCATCGCGATCAGCTCCTCTGCCGTCGCCGCGCCGAGCGCCAAGACACTCTTAAACCGCCGCGCAAGATCTTTGGAGGCGACCTTCCCTACGCCGCCGATGCCGAGCGCGAAAATGAAACGGTCGAGCGGAACATCTTTGCTCGCCTCGATGGCACCCAGCAAATTTTTGATCTTTTTATCCCCGAAGCCGTCCAAGCTCGACAGTTTTTCCCTTGTCAGCCCGTACAGATCGGAAAAGCGGCGCACGCCCAATTCGTCATACATCTGTGCCGCCGTCATTTCGGAAAAGCCTTCGATGTCCATCGCCCCCTTGCTCGCGAAATTGGCAAGCGCCGCGACTACGCGCGGGCGGCAATTTTTGTTGGTGCAAAAGAGGTTTGCCCCCTCTTCGACGAGCGGCTGACCGCAATAAGGGCATACCTCCGGCCTTTCGATCTCGACGCTGTCGCCCGCATGTTCGATCGCTCCCAAGATCTCGGGAATGACTTCGTTGCTGCGGCGGATGAGCACTTTGCTGCCCTTGCGGATATCCTTGCGGCGGATATCTCCCAAATTGTTCAGAGTAGCGCGGCGCACCGTTGCGCCCGCCAGTTCGACCGGCGCGACGTGCGCGAGCGGCGTCAGTTTGCCCGTTCGCCCCACCTGCCAGGTGACTTTTTTGACGGTCGTGACCGCCTCTTCCGCTTCAAACTTGAAGGCGATCGCCCATCTCGGAAATTTGTCGGTATAGCCCATCGCCTCGCGCACGGAAAACTCATTGACCTTAATGACGGCGCCGTCCGTCAAGACATCGATTTTCTTTCGGTTGACGTCGATCTCGGCAATCGCGTCAAAGACCTCTTCCGGCGTCTTGCAGAGGCGGGTATGACCGAATGTTTTGAATCCTTCGCGTTCGAGGAACCGCATCGCCTCTTCCTGCGTGGATACGATCTCTTCCGACATGTAATTGACATCGTAAAAAAGGATCTCCGGTCGGCGCGCAGCGGTCACGGCAGGGTCAAGATTGCGCACGGCGCCCGCCGCCGCATTGCGCGCATTTTTGAGAGGTTCGGCAGCCGTTTTGTTGTATTCTTCGAGCACGGAAAGGCGGATGACCGTTTCACCGCGCACTTCAAGCGTCCCCTTATAGTCAATGGAGAGCGGAAAACTTTTAATGGTGAGCGCCTGTGCCGTCACGTCTTCGCCGACGGTGCCGTTGCCGCGCGTCGTCGCACGGATAAAGAGTCCGTTTTCATAAGTCAGGCAGATGGTCAATCCGTCAAACTTATATTCGACGACAAAACTGGCCTCCCCCGCTTTGGCGACGCGGGTGAAAAATGCGTTCATTTCATCTTCCGTGACCGCTTTATCGAGAGAGTACAGGCGCGCGATGTGCTCATGCCGCGCAAAACCCTTGACCGGCTCTCCTCCCACCCTGCGGGTGGGGGAATCGGGCAGGCGCACGCCCGTTTCCGCTTCCAGTTCTTTCAGTTCGTCGTAGAGACGGTCGTATTCCGCATCGGGCACAGTCGGTGCATCGAGCACATAATATTCGTACGCATATCTATTGAGCGTATCCACGAGGGCGCGCATTTTATCCATAAATTCCTCCGTTCGGGCAATATCAAAATGCCGCAGAAAGCCGTGTAAATTACAGAATCGTGAGGGGCGCCAGCTGCGCTGAGAGAGCCTTGATGCCGAGCCCCGGGAAACTGACGCTGACGACCAACGCGCTCCCCTGCCCCTTTGTTCCCACGATCATGCCTTCGCCGAATTTCGGATGGCGCACTTTCACGCCCGCCTTGAATGCCGTATAGTCCTTTTCCGCACCGCCCGCAGCCGCGGAGGGACGTATTGCCTGCCGATATGCCGCCGCCGCATGAAATGCAGAGGCGCTCGGGGCAGGTTCCGGCGGCAAGTCGCTCTGGTAGCCGTAATCCTCCTCGTCGCGGGAACGTTCCCGCGAAAATCGCCTGCCGTAGGTCGAATAGCCCGCATAGCCGCGCGAGGGCGAAACATCGGCAATACGGCGCGCATAGCTTTCGTACGGAGAGCGCTGCACGGCCGCGCCGAGCACGGGAGAAAGTTCGTCGATAAAGCGGGAAGGCAGTGTCATTTCCCTCTTTCCATACAGATACCGGCTTTTAGAGCGGGTCAAATACAGGCGCTCTTTGGCGCGCGTGACGGCGACATACATCAGCCGCCTTTCCTCTTCCAGCTCGCCTTCATCGAACGAGGCGCGAGATACGGGCATTATGTTTTCTTCCATACCGACCAAAAAGACCGCCTTAAACTCCAATCCCTTGACCGAATGGATGGTCGCAAGCGTCACATACTCGCTTTCGTCCATTTCGTCGGTATCCGAACTCAGCGTCACTTGATTGAGAAAATCGGAGAGGGTCACCCCCCGATTTAGTTTGCAAAATTCATCTACCGAGTTGACAAATTCATCGATGTTCGCCTTTTTATTGATGCTTTCGTCCGTATCGTCGGCATACATGGCGAGGATACCGCTGTCATTGATGACGTCGCGGATGAGTTCATCCGCCCCCTCTTCCATTCCCTTGATGACGAGGTTTTTGAGCAGCGACCCAAACTCCTTGACCTTCTGCTTCGTGCCCGCGTTCAGGGGCAATTCCTCTATATCTAAAATCGCATCGTACACGGACAGCCCCGTCTGCCGGGCATACGTTTCCAAAATATCCACCGTTTTGGCGCCGATGCCGCGCTTCGGCACATTGATGACGCGCGCGACCGCTTCGCTGTCGAAGGGGTTGTTGATGATGCGCAGGTAGGCGAGCAGATCTTTGATCTCGCGCCGTTCGTAGAAGCGGAACCCGCCGAACACCTTAAAGGGAATGTTATACTTTGCAAATTCCTGCTCGAAAGAGCGTGTGAGCGCATTGATGCGCATGAGTACGGCAAAATCGGAAAATTCATACGCATCCGAGCGCATGAGGTCGGAAATCGTGCGCGCCACATACAGCGCTTCGTCCGTTTCCGTATCCGCCTGAAAATAGTCCGCCTCGGCTCCCTCGCCGTTTTTCGTCCAAAGTTCCTTGTCTTTTCGCCGATCGTTATTTTTAATGACGGCATTGGCAAGTTTTAAAATGTTCTTGGTGGAGCGATAATTTTGTTCGAGCTTATAGACTTTAGCGCCCTTAAAATCCCTTTCGAATTCGAGGATATTTTCGATCTTAGCCCCCCGCCAGCCGTAAATGCTCTGATCGTCGTCGCCCACGCAGAAAAGGTTGCCGTGCACCGTTGACAAGAGGCGCACGATCTCGTACTGCACGCGGTTGGTATCCTGAAATTCATCGACATGTATGTAGCGGAAACGGCCGGACAGGTATTCGAGCGCATCCTTATCGCGCTCCAATAGGTGAAGCGTTTCCGTGAGCAGGTCGTCAAAATCGAGCGCATTATATCCCTTCAGGTGCTCCTGATAAGCGGCATATACGCGCACGATCTCGCCGATGTTTCTGACGCCGCGGTTCTGCTCTGCATACTCTTCGGGCGAAGCGCCGAGCATCTTCGCGTTGGCGATATGGAATTTGACATTTTTGAGGAGTTTTTCGTCCGCCAGGCCGCATTCCGCAAAAGATTTTTTGATAACGTTGGCGCGCTCCGTTTCGCTGTAAATGGAAAAGTTTTTATTGTACCCGATACGCTCGGCATATTGGCGCAGGATGCGCACGCACATGCTGTGTATCGTGCAGATCCACATTTTGTCTGCGCCGTCCACCATGCGAGAAAGCCGCTCCTTCATCTCGCGCGCCGCCTTATTGGTAAAGGTGATGGCGAGTATCGACGAGGGATACACCCCCTTTTCCTCCACGAGATAGGCGATGCGCGATGTAAGAACGCGCGTTTTGCCGCTGCCCGCCCCCGCTAAGACCAGTACGGCGCCTTCGGTGTCCAATACGGGCTTGATCTGTTCGTCATTGAGTTTTCCTAAAATTTTATCCATCTTATGTTTTGGCCCCGCGCGCACCGACGGCGCGCCCTATGCAATTTCGTTCCCTATAATGATAACATATTTTGCCCCAAACGGCAAGCATTCGGGGCAAAACTGCGATGCGAGAAGATAAAATCATACACCGCCCTCAGCGCCTTTGCGATGCACCGCCAATTATCCGCGCCGCTCAAATTCGCATTCTTTGCGGAAGCGTTCGAGCGCTTTCAAATATTTTTCGGAAAGGCGCAAGGTATAGCGCTGTTTGTCTTCATAGCTGAGCCGCGCAAATTCCTCCTTGTCGGTCAGGCGGCCGATCGCGTCGCTCACCTCCCCTTCGGAAAGGAGCAGCGCTTTGACTTTTTCGTAAAACTCGTCGTCTTCGCCGCCGCGGATGGTATAGGTCACTTTGCCTGCGAAATACCGCTCGACCTTGCTTTCGTTCAGCCCCTCTTCCTTCGCGCGGGCAAGCTCTCCTGCCAGATCCTGCCGATAATTTTCCCAAAAACCGTTTTTCAGCCTCGCCTTCGCCTCCCGCGCGACGCTGCGGAAGTTCCTCGCCTCGTTTTTCGACATCTTATACGACCCTCCGACAAATTTTTATTCAATACGGCAAATTTTGCGCAAACAAAAAGCCCGTTATCTTTCAATAACAGGCTTTTGTGTCAGTTCTTATTGCTTCTTTTTCTCGCCGCTTCCGACTTTTTCTTTCTTCTCACGGAAGGCTTCTCGTAATGTTCTTTACGGCGAAGATCTCCGATGATACCGTCGCGGGAGCACTTTCTTTTGAAGCGGCGCAATGCGCTGTCAATCGATTCGTTTTCTCCGACTCTGATCGTGGACATGCCTTTTCAACCCTCCTTCGCCTTACGCAATTCGTTCAACGGTGTTATTTTACCCGAATCGGCAAAAAATGTCAAGCTATTTTTCGGCCATTTTCGGTCGCGACAAAAAAAACCTTTTTTCGGCAAATCGGCACACATTCCGCATCGAAAAAGCCTATCGTCTCGGATACAGTTTGATAATAGCGCGCCCTTTCTGTTCCGCGCAAGGCGCAAGAAAAATGTGCGTCAAATAAGTTTTTCGCCCAGATCCTGCCCGCCGAGGATGTGAATGTGCAGGTGGAACACCGTCTGCCCGGCATCTTTGCCCTGATTGACGATGAGGCGATAGCCGTTATCCAGCCCGAGCTGCTTTGCGACGTCGGGAATTTTCGCCAAACACTTTTTGAGGATCTCCGCCTGCTGCGCGTCCATCTCGGCAAGCGTCGCAAAGTGTGCCTTGGGCACGCACAGGCAGTGCACCTTGGCCTGCGGATTGATGTCGCGGAATACGAGCATGTCTTCATCCTCGTACACTTTGTTTGAGGGAATCTCCCCCGCGATGATCTTGCAGAAAATACAGTTTTCCATCTTATATTTCTCCTTTTTCGTCTATATTTTCGGCGAGGAGTCCATCCTTGAACGACTGACCCGCGCGCACGCGGATGCGCCCCTTCGCCTCGCCCGCGAGATACAGGCGGATGTAGTTTTGCGAATATCCTTCGCAATGACCGTTCCGCGATTCCTCGGGCACCATTTCCAAAATTTTTCCGATAAATTTCCGCTCGTATTCCCCCCGCAGCCGCTGTGCAAGCGAAAGCAGCCGATGCAGGCGCTCGCTCTTGACGTCGGGAGAGATCTCGCGCATCTTTGCAGCGACGGTACCCGTGCGGCGGCTGTACGGAAAGCAATGCATCTGCGAAAAGCCGATCTCCTCCGCAAAACGAAGGGTCTCTTCGAAATCGTCCTCCGTTTCGGCCGGAAATCCCGCGATGATATCCGTCGTAATCGCGGCATCGGGAAAAGCCCCGCGGATCATCGCGACGCGCGCACGGTAGTCATCTTTCGTGTAGTGGCGGTTCATCTTTTTGAGCACCCTTTCCGCCCCGCTCTGCAAAGACAGGTGAAAATGAGGCGCAAAGTGCCGCACCTTGACGGCCGCATTCAGCAGTTTTTCGGTCACGGCGTTCACTTCGAGAGAGCCGAGCCGTATGCGACTGTCCGCATCTTTGACCGCCAAAAGCAGATCGGCAAGCCCCTTTCCGCCATCGTCGTAAGAGGAAATGTCAATGCCCGTAATGACCGCTTCCGCCGCGCCGCACGTCAAAATTTCCGCCGCCGCGCTCTCGATCTTCCGCGAGCGGCTTCTGCCGCGCAGGTAGGGAATGATACAATAGGAACAAAAATTATTGCAGCCGTCCTGTATTTTGACGAACGCGCGCGATTTGAAAGACTTAGGGGGAAGCAATTCGTCGTATTCCCGGTCGTTTTCGTC
>CAJFGA010000018.1 GCA_904374385.1 uncultured Clostridia bacterium
GAGACATCGCGCGCAGGTTTGAACAGGCCGCGTCGAAAAACAAGGCGCGGCATAACACAGCTTCATCGCCCCGCGAAGTCAAAGCTCAAACGGTACTTTTGATGCGTGCGTTTTTTGCCCGTGTGCCGTTTGCGGCACACGGGCATTTCTCTTTCAAAAAAATAAAAGGAGGACGAAAAGATGGACGAAGGTTGCGGCAGTCGAAGTCGAACCATAGCGGGCGTTTTGTACGGGCGCTGTCCGTCTTTGCGCCCTTTTTGATCCGGATCGGCTTCGCCTACCGTCTTTCGAACAAAAAAGTCGAAGGAGGTAGTCGTTATGGCAAAAAAAATCAAAAGAACGTATCTTTCCCGTATGGCGGAGGGCATCGTTTTATCGGCAGACGCAAAAGAGCGCCTTGCCGATGTGTCGGTCATGCCCGTCGACGAGGCATATATCCGCTTAGGATCGCGCCCCGCGGGATTGACGGCGGAAGAAGCGGAAACCAGCCGCGAAAAGTATGGGGAAAACGTTTTGCCTGCCGGCAAAAAACATACTCTCGCGGCGCGCATCTTCGGCGCGTTTGTCAATCCGTTTACCGTCATTTTACTCGTTTTGGCGGCCGTATCCGTCTTAACGGATATCGTATTTGCAGGAACAGGCGATCGCAATTACGTCACTGTCGCCGTAATTTCAGTCATGGTCATCGTGTCCGGCGTGCTGCGCTTTGTGCAGGAATCGCGCAGCAGCGCCGCGGCTGAAAAACTCACCGCCATGATCACGACGACGGCTTGCGTCACCCGTTTGGGCGAAGGAAAAAAGGAAGTCCCCGTGGCGGAATTGACGGTGGGTGACATCGTTTACCTCTCCGCGGGCGACATGATCCCCGCCGATCTTCGCATCGTATCGGCAAAAGACCTTTTTGTAGGGCAGTCGGCACTGACGGGGGAGAGCGCGCCGGTAGAAAAAAAGCCCGCGCCCGATGCCGCCGGCACGGCGGTCACATCCTGTGCCTGCTTGGCTTTTATGGGCACCAATGTCGTGAGCGGCAGCGGTATCGGCATCGTCGCCGCGACGGGCGCGGATACGCTCTTCGGGCAGACGGCAAAAACGCTCTCGCAAAAGCCGGAAAAAACTGCGTTTGAAAAGGGAGTCAATTCGATTTCCCATATTTTGATCGCTTTTATGCTTGCGATGGTGCCGGTCGTGTTTCTCGTCAATGGATTGACGAAAAACGATTGGCTCGGTGCGGTGCTGTTCGCTGTCAGCGTCGCGGTGGGGCTGACCCCCGAAATGCTTCCCATGATCGTGACGGCATGCCTTGCCAAGGGCGCGATCGCCCTTTCCGGCAAAAAGGTCATCGTCAAAAATCTCAATTCGATACAGGACCTCGGCGGCATGGATATCCTCTGTACCGATAAGACGGGAACCCTCACGCAGGATAAAGTCGTGTTGGAAATGCATTTGAATGTCGAGGGGGAGGAGGACGCCTTCGTTCTGTGCCGCGCCTATCTGAACAGCAACTATCAGACGGGACTGAAAAATTTGATGGACGTCGCCGTTATCGAGCGCACGCAAGAACTGTGCGGACAGGGAGAGATCGACCGCTCGATGTTTGAAAAATTTTACAAGACAGACGAAATTCCCTTTGATTTCGAGCGGCGCAGGATGAGCGTCGCCGTGAGCGACGGCGGCAGTACATGGCTCATCACCAAGGGTGCCGTGGAAGAGATGTTGGCCGTTTCCGCCTATGCGCAGGTGGGCGGCAAACTCTGTCCGCTCACGGGCGAATGGAAAGAGCGCGTGCGCCGCCGTGCGGACGAACTCAACCGCCGCGGGATGCGCGTTCTTGCAGTCGCGCAGAAGACACTGCCGGAGGGAACGGAGGCGCGCGTTTCGGATGAGAGCGCAATGGTTCTCATCGGTTATCTCGCCTTTCTCGATCCTCCCAAAGCGACGACGGCAAAGGCGATCGAGCGGCTGCATGCGCTCGGCGTTTCCGTCAAGATCCTGACGGGCGACAACGAAAAGGTGACCGCCTGCATCTGCCGCAAGGTAGGCATTGCGGACGAACACATCCTGCTCGGCAGCGATTTAGAGGAACTGAATGACGCGCAGCTTGCCGCGGCGGCAGAGCGGGCGACGGTATTTGCGAAGTTGTCCCCCTCGCAAAAGGAGCGCGTCGTAAGGGTGTTGCGCGGCAGAGGACACGTCGTTGGATTTATGGGGGACGGCATCAACGACGCGCCGGCCATGCGTGCTGCCGACGTGGGGATCTCGGTGGATACCGCCGTAGATATCGCCAAAGAGTCGGCCGATGTCATTTTGCTCGAAAAAGATCTGACCGTCGTGGCGGACGGCGTGACGGAGGGCAGAAAGACGTACGCCAATATGATGAAGTACGTCAAGATCACCGCCTCTTCAAATTTCGGCAATATGTTTTCCGTCCTTGCGGCGAGTGCTTTTTTGCCCTTTTTGCCCATGCTTTCGGTACAGTTAGTCCTTTTGAACTTGGTCTATGATCTTTCCTGTACTTCGATCCCTTGGGATAACGTCGAACAAGAATGCCTGCAAAAGCCCGCCGTATGGGAAGCCCGTTCGATCGCGAAATTTATGGTCTGTTTCGGGCCCGTCAGTTCCCTGTTCGATATTTTGACCTATGTGCTGCTGTATTTTGTCGTTTGTCCCGCGGCAGTCGGCGCCCCTTATACGACGTTGGCGGAAGCCGGGCAGGCGCAGTTCGCGGCTTTGTTCCGCACGGGATGGTTTATCGAATCTATCGTGACGCAGTCCCTCGTCATTCATATGCTGCGCAGTAAACACCTTCCGTTTGTGCGCGGGCACGCTTCTCTGCCCGTGTGGCTGTGTACCTGCGGCGGCATAGCCGTTTTGATCGCTCTGCCGTATACGCCCGTAGGGGCGGCAGCGGGGCTCTGCGCCCTGCCGGCATTCTATTTCGCGATCCTCGCGGCGATCGTCGCGGGATATATCGCCTTGGTAACTTTGGTGAAGCATCTGTTTGTAAGCAGATACGGGCGATTGATTTAAAAACAATGCCGCCCGCGGCATTGCTGCAGTTCCCGTAAGGAATTTTTTCGGCAAGTCGAAAATACAAAGTCAGGCGTGGCGTGATGCCGCGCCTGTTCTCTTGCTGCGGATAGTCGATATGACACAAATGCGCGCTAAAGCGCGAATAAATCTTGCATGCAATGAAAGTTTATGATATAATAAAACAAATCATATTGGTCGAGGTTATCAAATGACGGCAGAAAAACTAACCGAACATTTACAGAGCAAACTTTTCGATCGTGCATCTATCGATACGCTTATTCAGATTTTTGAAGAAATGTGCGAACTGCCGGCCGACGGAGAACAAGATGAATTGTTATATGAAACGGGGACGTTTGATTTTACGGGGGAAAAGCGATTCTATTTTTCATTGACCCGGCAATTGGACGGGGAAGACGATGAACCTGTTCAAATTCAATTGGAAATAACCTTTTGTCCTTCCGACGAGAATAAAAAATTCAGCGAAACATTATGGCTTTCCAATAACCCCGGAAGTCGTAAAAAATTTTTCAGCAAGGTAAAAAAGTCAAAGGCATATATATGGGCGGCAAAGGTCCCGTATGTTGAGACGATTGCCCGCCTCGAACAATGCTGAATAGGGAGCATGATATCATAATATAAAAATTTTCAAAAGACTGTTATTTTGGCGGAAAAAATAGGCAAAAACTTATTAAAAATCATTATTTAAGGTTTTTTCTTCTTCCGAAAAATCGCCGTTGAAACAGTCTGTTTCCCAAGAATTTCCCGTTTCGTCTTTAAGTAAAATCACGCAGTGGTTATTTCCGCTGCGTGATTTTTGTATTTTGTTGGCTATTCGTTCTTTCCCACAATAGTATTACAATACAGTTGTTGATTGTGATGATAGGTTACGAACCATGACCACCAACTTACATCTGGATTTAAATTATCATAATTAAGGGTTCCCGTAACATTATTTCCAGATTGTGATCCTGTAGTCATATATCCGACGATTCCACCAAGATAGGGCTGCAATGTACGATTTTCCCAATCTTTTACATCTACTCGAAGTACTCCTGAAAATGTACAGTCTCTTATCGTGCCGCCATCTGAAAGTTGTCCAACTATCCCACCAATACTGTCATGATCTGTGCTTTTATTCGTATAAATTATCGTTCCGTTAAAATTACACGAAATTACATCAACCGTATTTGTTCCAATTATTCCTCCGACTATATTGCCTCCTTGAACGGTCAATGATGCGCTACAATTTTCTAAACTCCCATGTTCTGATCCACCTACAATACCTCCAATCACAACATGACCCGTTCCAGAAACAGTTCCACTCAATATAGACACATTTTTAATTCGACCATGGTTATATCCAAAGTATTTGTAGTCTTTTCCCACTGATAATCGCCGGCTGTTCCCGTTCGATTAAACCGTTGCTGTAAAATCGGTTCAATTCGGATTTTATATTCGTTATTTGTGTGTCCAACATCATCAAATTCATAAATGAAATCAATCAAGAGAATATCAAAATAATTTCCCTCTTTTGCTATATAAAAGCCGTATTCTTTACCGTTATAAGAAAATTCGGCATTCGTTTCCGTTGATTCCAAATATTCCAACGGAACGACCTGCGCAAGCTCAGGGAAAGATTGACCATTATAACCTGACTTAACGTCCTTAGCAAAATTTTTTATGCTTCTATTAGGAGAAGGCGTTCCGTCTGATAGCAACAATTTGTCACTTTCCGTATATTGCTCTGCGGAAAAATAAAGCGTTTCCGCATTTGCCTCAACCATGCTCGGGAAAAAACTGATCAAAAGAGATACGACCATCCCGACCAATGCCACCGACAACGCCAATAACCATTTTCTTGTCTTTAACATATATTCTTCCTCCTTTTATTTCACTGTTATATAAAGACGTACAGTTCTATAATTCCAAGATGAATTGCCATCTGCATGCACTGTATAGCAATAATCTCCTTTTTCCACCACTGAATCCACATGTGGGGTTGTTCCTTCTAAACTCCTGTAGCCCAAACGTGAATGAAAATAATTTATAGCTACACCTGCACAATCAAGCCATCTGTCGCCAAGATGCGGATCGCCGTAGACGTAATATTCATCGACGCCGAAAGTCATCTCATCGCCCGTATATTCGAACTCATAATACAGCTCGTCGATATCGGGTGTAAAAACCCACTCTTGCCCGTAGTTATTTGCGACCTTGATTGCTACATCGTATTTTTTGTCCTCTTCTGCACATCCGACGCAAGCAAACAAGCTCATTAAAATAGCCACAATGAAAAATCCTAATTGCAAAATCCTTTTTTTAAAGTTTGACAAAACATCTCACCTCCAAATAATTAATACAGTTTTGTATTAATTATATATCTACATTTAATTATATATCTACATTGTAACTTAGTTGTCTCTTTTTTGTATTAAAAATGTAAAAATTTACCCTCATAAGGTTTAAAGAACCTTATGGGGGGGGGTACTATCATATCTATTTGACACTTTCAAGAGAAGATAAGTCTATATCCGCTTTATTAACTATGTCGATTTTTGTTATAGATTTTTCCTTCGTAAAAGTCAATGAAATTATATTTATAAAATTATGTAATTTTACTTGACAAAAATATGACGGGAGGGGGGTATAATAGAGAAGAACGTATGCCGCCCGCAACGATTGACAAGGGGCCGCTGCGTATAGTATAATAAATCGGCTGCAGGGCGTGCAGCCAAATCAATGCATCGAGGTATTTATGCAGGAAAACACGGCGGAGCCGCTCCGCGAGATCATACGCGCCGAAAATGTGCGCAAGACGTTTACCCTTTCCCGCAAACAGCGCGCGCTCGAAAAAAATCCTTCGGGCAGGAAGATTGCCCTCGACGGGCTGTCTTTCACCGGGTATGAAGGGGAGATCTACGGGCTGCTGGGCCCGAACGGCGCGGGAAAAACGACGATGCTTCGCATCCTTTCCACCCTCATCCGTCCGGATGCGGGGGATGCTTTCATCGCGGGGCACAGCGTCGTCAAAGAACCGGAAAAGGTGCGTTCGTCTATCGGCTTTTTGACCAGCGAATTGAAATTGGAAGATTTTTTCACGCCCGCCTATCTTTTCGGATTTTTCGGAAAGCTGCACGGCATGAGCGACGGCGCGCTCGCAGCGCGCCGTGAAGAGCTCTTCTCCCGCTTTGGCATCTCTGACTTTGCCGAGGTCAAGGTAGGGGATCTGTCCACCGGTATGAAGCAAAAAGTTTCTATTGCCATTTCCATCATTCACGATCCGTCCGTCATCATCTTTGACGAGCCGACCAACGGCTTAGACGTTCTCACCGCTAAAGTCGTTACCGACTTTCTCGAAGAGATGAAGGCGCAGGGAAAAAGCATCATCGTTTCGACCCATATCTTTTCCCTCGTGGAAAAGCTGTGCGACCGCGTGGGCATCATCATCGGCGGGCGCATGGCGGCGGAAGGGACGCTCGCAGAAGTTTCGTGCGGCAAATCCCTAGAAGACGCCTTTTTTGATATTTATAAGAGGACGGTGACTGGCGTATGAACAACATTTTGACGGTCATCAAAAAGGAATTTGCCCGCTTTTTTAAGGACAAGCGGTTGGTATTGAGCACGCTCATCTTGCCAGGATTGCTCATCTTTGTCCTGTATACCTTGCTCGGCAGCGTGTTTTACGACCGCGCGCCCACCTATACGGTAAAGGTCATCCATCCTTCGGCCTTCTTCACGGCCCTGTTTACGCCGGCGGAAGGGGAGGCCTCCTCGTTTGATTTGATCGATGCCGAAGCAGAGGACGCGGAATCGATCAAAGCGGAGATCCGCGCGGGTACGACCGACCTGCTCGTCGTACTGCCGGAAAATTTTGACGATTTGATCGTCAGCGGCGGCGTTTCTGCCGTGGGCGAGGCGCCGAACGTGGAAATATGGTACAATTCCGCGTCCATCGATTCTTCGTCCGCATTCAGCACCGTTTCCGCCGCATTGGATGCGCTGGAAGATTCCGTCAGCAACCGATTCGATATCAATATTTCAGCCGGCGGAGACGTGTCGACCGCACAGGAGGCGGAAGCGTCTTACTATGCGATGCTGCTGCCCTTCCTCATTTTGACCTTTCTGTTCAGCGGCTGTATGGGGCTGGCGCCCGAATCCATTGCGGGAGAAAAAGAGCGCGGCACCATCGCGACCCTGCTCGTCACGCCCATCCGCCGCAGCGAACTGGTCATCGGCAAGATCGCATCGCTCTCCGTATTGTCCGCACTGTCGGCGATCAGCTCGTTTATCGGCACCTTTCTCGCACTGCCCCGCCTGACGGGCGGCAGTATCGGCGCCGCCTTCGCTTCCTATTCCGCGGGGCAGATCGTCGCGCTGCTCGCGATCATGCTGTCGTCGGTCTTGCTCATCGTGTCGCTCATCTCGATCATTTCGTCGTATGCCAAGAGCGTAAAGGAGGCGGCCTCTCTGTCCGTCCCGCTGATGATCGTCGTCATGCTGATCGGGCTGTCTACCATGATGTTTACGGTCAGCTCGTCCGCACATGCGGTGTTTTTGATTCCCATTTACAACTGCGTACAGGCGATGGCGGAAATTTTTTCTCTCCGTTTTTCGTGGGTCAACCTCGTCATTACCTTGGCGAGCAACCTCGTATATATTGTACTTTTGGTATGGATCCTCACGCGCATGTTTAAGAGCGAGCGGGTCATCTTCAATAAATAGAAACATCGATAAAATTATAAGAAAAGCGCCTTCCGGCTCTATAAACGGCGGGAGGCGCTTTTCTTAATATGTAAAATATTCCGGATGTTTTTTATACAATTTTTGATATCGCAGATATTCGCGGTATTGTAACAATTTATAATTATATTCACTGAATCGAATATTTTTCAGAGGAATTCGGCCTGCGTTTGTCTGGAGAGCATAAAATTTAGCCGCTGATAGCAGTGTGCTTGTGCGGATTGCGCAAATGAGGAGAAGAATGCAAAGCGCAAAAATCAAAGAAATAAGGCTGACCATGCAAATAGTTTGTGCGTGCGGAGAAACATTGTTTGCTTCCAGATGATATATTATCGCCAAAAAAGCGGAAAAAGAGGCGCTTATACAGGCAATAAAGAATAATATCAACAATATTTTGGCATGTTTTGCGCGCCGGTATAGCTTGTCGCCTTGAAACTTTCGGAGAGAATCCCCGATAAATATGAGCCCGATTAAAAAGAAAAGGAAAGGGATCGAAGTAACTATAGGCATAATTAGATCATTGGTTAAATATCCGTCGTTATGCAATACTATTGGAAGGGAGGCAGCAAAAGTTGCAAGCAAAAAAACGAACGAGGCAATGACTGTTATAAATCGCAGAACATAGGCAGATAAGCCGATGCGCTTAGCGGCCTTTTTATTTTTTTCAGTCTTGAATGTTTCTTCAAGAGTGCCCCAGTATTCCGATCCCTTCGGCAGGTTTCGGGGGATACGGATAGAATGATTTTTTTCAAAAGATATTCCTGTCTTATCGGTTTCGGGCTCTTCTGTACAGCGCGTAAAGATAAGGTAGTGCCGCATGAAAAAGTAAAAAAAGCGGCTGTCGAAATCTCCCCGAAAACGAAAATTTTCCTTCCCCATTTTGTCGCATATCCGTTCAATGCTCTTTTTTTCGGCTTACATGCAACGATGTGATGCTGAACTATCATAATATTTGCCTCGCATTATTTGGAAGAGCGTGTAAAAATGAGGTAATTTCTGCGAAAGAAGTACAGAAAGCGGCTTTGAAATTGTCCGGCAAATTCCCAGCCGTCAGAACCCATTTTTTCGCACATTT
Source organism: uncultured Clostridia bacterium (assembly GCA_904374385.1). Classification (GTDB taxonomy): domain Bacteria; phylum Bacillota; class Clostridia; order Christensenellales; family Borkfalkiaceae; genus Borkfalkia. Next base: position 8,846 of record CAJFGA010000018.1, read on the forward strand.
GTGCAATAGCAGATTTTTTTTCTTTGCATTTCATAATGCGATGTTCATACATAGATCTCAACTCCAATATATAGTATGTATACATTATATAATGCATGTGTCTATTTGTCAAGCATTTGAATAATATATTATGTGTACATCAGTTATTTTGAGGTGACTGTATGCATTTGCGAATTGATGAAATATTGAAAGAAAAGGGAAAAACGAAATACTGGCTATATATTCAATTGGGCTTAAGCTATCAGAATTTTAATCGGATTGTCAACAATCAAACGACGGGGATCAAATTTGAAAATTTAAAAGCATTATGTGATATCCTGGAATGCACGCCCAACGATTTATTTCAAGAATATTACAAAGGGCCTCAAAAGGGGGAAGGGGAGTAGATCGGATTTATCGCCGCATTTGTAAGCGGCTTAAACTTAATATTAAATAAAAAACGCTTTGTTTTTATACGGAGCACTTTTTTTATCAATGCCCCCGCTATAGCCGCGAGATTCAGAGGGGGCTAAAGCCGATGCAAAAAACGGAGTTTCTCCTAAGGAACGGTTATAAGCGACAGAGAGCAAATAAAAAGGGGCTTATCGTTAGATCTGTCAGTGTGTGACCGAGTAAACAAAAAAGGGCTTCTCCCTAAGGGGGAAGCTGTCACCGAAGGGGACTGATGAGGGGCGGCAGGCCAATTTCTTTGGCAATCTTGTGCGCAGCCGGTAAAAATCACGGCCGATATATCCGAAAAATATCCCCCGCGTTTTACGCGGGGGACAGTTATTTCCGTTTTTTTCTTATTCCTTAAACATTCTGTTGAGCCGTTTGGTGATCGAGCGAATGTTTTCGCGCACGGCGCTCCTGGCGCTGCCGCCGATGACCTTTCTCGCTTCCACGGATTTGCTTGCTTTGACCCGTTCGAGGATATCTTCGTCGAACAGAGAGGAAAAACCCTGGTAAACATACAGATCCAACTTGTCCAGCGTCTTGTGGTTTTCGATGCAATGCCGCACGATCTGCCCCGTAACGGCATGCGCGTCGCGGAACGCCATGCCTTTCTGTACAAGGTAGTCGGCGATATCCGTCGCAGTTGAAAAACCGCCCGCCGCCGCAAAGCGCATTTTGCGGGTGTCGAAGGAGATGTTCTGCAAAAGTTCGTTAAAGATGCCGAGGCAGTTCAAAACGGTGTCCTCCGCGTTGAAGAGAGCTTCCTTATCCTCCTGCAGGTCTTTATTGTAGGAGGTGGGGATCCCCTTGATAACGGTGAGGATCGCCATCAGGCTGCCGTATACTCTGCCCGTCTTGCCGCGGATCAGCTCCGGAATGTCCGGGTTTTTCTTTTGCGGCATGATGGAAGAGCCCGTAGAATAGGCGTCCGAAATGTCGATGAATCCGAATTCGTCGGTCGAGTAGATGATGATGTCCTCACAAAAGCGGGAAAGGTGCGCCATGACCGTCGAACAGCAGAAGATGTATTCCGCCACGAAATCTCTGTCTGACACGGCGTCGATCGAATTTTGCGAGATCTCTGAAAAGGAGAGCAAAGATGCCGTCATCTTTCTGTCGATGGGAAAGTCCGTGCCCGCCATGGCGCAGCTGCCGAGGGGCATCACGTCGGTGCGCTTGTAGCAGTCGGTAAAGCGTTCCAGGTCGCGCAGGAACATCTCGTTGTATGCGTTGATATACTGCGCCACAGAAATGGGCTGCGCCCGGCGCATGTGCGTATAACCGGGCATGATATACTGGATATTGTTTTCCGCCATGTTCAAAAGGGTGGTGATAAGCGTTTTTAGGCGGTTCGAGATGTTGACGATGCTGTCTTTCACATACAGCCGCAGGTCGGTCGCTACCTGATCGTTGCGCGAGCGCGCGGTGTGCATGCGCTTGCCTTTCACTCCGATGCGCTTGACGAGTTCGTTTTCGATAAAGGTATGGATGTCCTCCGCGCCTTCGATGGGCAGAACGCCCTTTTCAATGTCGGCAAGGATATTGACGAGCGCGTCGCAGATCGTTTCCGCCTCTTCCTTCGGGATGATCTGTGTCTCCCCGAGCATCTTTACATGCGCGATGCTGGCGAGTATATCGTGCCAATACAGCTTATAGTCGAACGAGAGAGACTGGTTAAAGTCGTCCGCGCTCTTTGCGCTCGGTTCGGTGAATCTTCCTTCCCACAGTTTCATATTGTCTGTTCTCCGTTAAATTTCGATGAATTTTAATTGACTTATTGCGCCGAAAACTTTACAATAAATAGGCGGGGATGGCTTGCCTTCGCTGTTCGCCGCCGTATCGCTATTATTCTAATACATTTCGTGAAAAAATTCAAGTTATTTTATATACAGTGAGATCATTTTGATTATTTTAGGCATTGACCCCGGGCTGGCAACGCTCGGATACGGGGTATTGGAAAAGGACAAAAACGGGAATGCGCGCGCCGTCGACTACGGCGTAGTGCTCACCCCCAAGCATGAGCGGCTGCCCACCCGGCTCGCGATCCTCGAAGAGGGGGTCAATAAGGTGCTCGACAAATTTACGCCCGACGAAGTAGCGGTGGAGGAGTTGTTTTTCAGCAAAAACATCACGACGGGCATCGCGGTGGCACATGCGCGCGGCGTGGCTCTCTTGACGTGCATCAAAAAGTGCGGCAGGCTGTACGAATATACGCCTATGCAGATCAAGCAGGCCCTCACCGGTTACGGCGGGGCGGACAAAAAGCAGATCCAGCTGGTTACGGCAAATTTGCTGCGGCTCAAAGGCATCCCCCGCCCGGACGATGCGGCGGATGCTTTGGCGGTGGCGCTCTGCCACGCGCACACGTCGCGCCTTTCTGGGCTGTACAGCATATAAACGGGGCGGTTCGCGGCGAAGTATCTTTCCGCGAAGGCGCGCGGAACGCGAACGTTAAGGGAGGTCGGTATGATCGGATATTTGAAAGGGAAAGTTTTATATTCTTCCGATGGCACGGTGCTTTTAGAAAATAACGGTGTCGGATACGAAGTGCTCTGTTCGGGCGCGGCGTATGCGAAACTTGTTACAGACGGGCAAGGAGAGGTCTTTACCTACCTGCAGGTGCGCGATGACGGCATTTCGCTGTTCGGGTTCGTTTCGATGGAAGAAAAGAACATGTTTTTGCAACTCATCTCCGTTTCGGGGGTGGGGCCGAAGATGGGCATCACCATCCTGTCTTCCATGAACGTTGGCGACATTGCCGTCGCCATCGCCAATTCAGACGTAAAGCAGCTAACGGTCGCCAAGGGGCTTGGCAAAAAAACGGCGGAGCGCATCATTTTAGAACTGCGCGAAAAGGTCGCCGCGCTCGAAGTGCCCGCTTCTTCCGGCAGGAGGGCTGCCGCCCCCGCTGAAAAAATTACGGACAGGGAAGAGGATGCCGTGGTCGGCCTGATGTCGCTCGGCTACACCCGTGCGGAGAGCGTGCGCGCCGTCAAACGCGCGGAGGAATCGGGCGCGGAAAGCATGGAAGAGATCATTATGACTGCCCTGAAAAATATGTAGCGTAATGCAAAAAGATGAACGAACGGCGCGGTGCGCGGAGGTGAAATATGAGTTTTGAAGACGAACTGGAAAACGGATTTGAAGAAGATCGCCTCGTCATGAGCACGAAGGGAGAGTATGACCTCGAGGAGAATGCCCTGCGTCCCAAGACGATGGAAGGGTATGTCGGGCAGACAAAAGTCAAAGAAAATCTCGGGGTGTATATCTCGTCTGCAAAAATGCGGGGAGAGCCGCTCGACCACGTCCTCTTATACGGCCCGCCGGGGCTTGGAAAAACGACGCTCGCACACATTATTGCCAATGAATTGGGTGTACAGATCAAACTGACGAGCGGCCCCGCCATCGAACGCAGCGGCGATCTCGCCGCCATTTTGACCAACCTCAACGAAGGGGACGTGCTCTTTATAGACGAAATCCACCGCCTCAATCATTCCGTAGAAGAGATATTATATTCCGCGATGGAGGATTATGCGCTCGACATTATCGTGGGCAAAGGCCCTTCGGCGAAAAACTTGCGCTTTCCCCTCAAAAAATTTACACTGGTAGGCGCAACGACCAAAGCGGGCATGTTGGGTTCGCCCCTGCGCGACCGTTTCGGCGTTTTGTGCCGTTTGGAGATGTATACGGCGGACGAGCTTGCCGAAATCGTTACCCGTTCCGCCAAAACGCTCGGCATTGCCATCGAGGAGAGCGCCGCGCGCGAAATTGCCGGGCGCTCGCGCGGTACGCCGCGCATCGCCAACCGTCTGCTCAAGCGGGTGCGCGATTTTTCCGCCGTACACGGCAACGGCACGGTGACCTATGACGACGCGCGCTTCGCGCTCAAAAAAATGGACATCGACGAATTGGGCTTAGACGATACGGATAGGGGGCTTTTGCGCGCGCTGATCGAAAAATTCGGCGGCGGCCCGGCGGGACTGGAAACGCTCGCCGCGACGATCAACGAGGACGCAAACACCATCGAAGACGTATACGAGCCCTATCTCATGCAGCTCGGCTTCATCGCGCGCACGCCGCGCGGCAGAGTCTGTTTGAAGGGCGCCTATGAGCATATGGGCATCAAGATGAGCGAAAAACAGCGGATACAAACTTCCATGTTTGATGATGAATAAGCAGATTGCCCGCATTTAGAGAGGGATTATGATCGAAAAGGACGATTGGCGTTTAGATCCGTATCCGAAAGAGTTGGAGGGGAAAACATTTCGATTACAAAAATTTGTTCCGCGCGAAAATTGGGACCACGAGCACTGTCGGTTTTGTTGGAGGAAGTTTTATCCTCGAATAGTAAGCGAGCATTGCGCTCAGCAAGGCTATGTAACGTATTGCGGCGAACGGGAGATCTGGGTTTGTGAAGAGTGCTATCGCGACTTCAAGGAACTGTTCGGTTGGAAGAGAGAAAAGGGATGAACTTACAATGTTGACAAATGCGGAAATTTTGCGCGTCGCAATGGCGCAGTCTGCCATAGAATCCTGTTGCGCTCCCGAAGATTTCTTCAAAGAGGAAAACGTTGTCGCGCTGTCGCGGGAAAGTGCGGGACGCAGGGCGTATCTTGCAGAGCCGTATGCATTCGATCTTACCTCATACGGAAAAAATGTCGTCGCATGCGTCCGAGAAGACCTTCAAGAAGTTGCTTTATCCTATCTTGCGAAGTATTCTGCGGCGCATAGTTTCGAAACGCCCGCATTGCATGCATTGGACGGGATGCTCGCCCCTTTCGGGTTAAAAACAAAATATCAGGCAGAATATTTTTTGCCCCGAATCGAAAATATGCGCGGTTACGGCTGCCCGTTCGATTTGTGCGTTTTGCAGCCGCGCGACTTTGCAGGCCTGTACGGCAAAAAGTGGAGCAACGCCCTGTGCGAGCAGAGGAAACAGCTCGATATGCTTTGCGTGGGCGCTTTTCATCATCAAACATTGGCGGCCCTTGCCGGCGCAAGTGCAGACTGCGAAACAATGTGGCAAATCGGGGTAGATGTTTTGCCGGCGTATAGGGGCAGGGGGCTTGCGAAAGCGGTCACCTCCCGTTTGGCGGCGGAGGTGCTGGCGCGCGGCAAGGTGCCGTTTTACTGCGCGGCGTGGTCGAATCTTCCCTCCGTACGCAATGCGCTCGCCTGCGGATTTTATCCCGCTTGGGTACAGCTTACGGCAAAGCCGGCTGAAAAAATTCCGTTAACAAAAGGTTGATATATATGCTGAAAAAATCCGATTATTTTTACGAATTGCCCGAGGAGCTTATCGCGCAGACCCCGGCCGAGCCGCGCGATTCTTCCCGTCTGCTCGTGTATGACAGAAGAACGGGCAAAACCGAGCACCGCATTTTCCGCGACATCAAAGAGTACTTGAAACCGGGCGACGTGCTCGTGGTCAACAATACTAAGGTGCTGCCCGCGCGCATGTACGCTTATACGAAAAACGGCGGTAAGGTGGAAGTCCTCCTTTTAAAGCGGCATGATCTCACCGAGTGGGAAGTGCTGGTAAAACCGGGCAAAAAGGCGAAGGTCGGCACGGAACTCGTCGTGTCCGAAGAGCTTTCCCTTACCGTAAAGGACCGTACGGAAACGGGAGAGCGCATCGTCGACTTTCATTTTAACGGCGTGTTCGAGGATATCCTTTCCCGCGTCGGTTCTATGCCTCTCCCGCCGTACATCCACGAAAAACTGCAAGATCAAAACCGCTATCAAACGGTCTATTGCAAGACGGACGGCTCCGCCGCCGCGCCCACCGCGGGGCTGCATTTTACGAAGGAACTCCTTACGGAAATCAAGGCGATGGGGGTCGAGATCGCAGAAGTGCTGCTCCATGTGGGGCTGGGCACCTTCCGCCCCGTCAAGGAGAAAGATCTCACCCATCACGTCATGCATTCCGAATACTATTGCGTGAGCGAAGAGGCGGCAAACGCCGTCAATGCGGCAAAGCGCGAGGGGCGGCGCGTCATTGCCGTCGGCACCACATCCGTGCGGACGCTCGAAACGGTCGCGGACGAAAACGGTTTTTTGCGCCCGTGCAGCGGCGATACATCCATTTTTATCTATCCGCCGTACAAATTCAAGTGCGTGGACGCGCTTATCACCAACTTTCATCTCCCCGAAAGCACCCTCATCATGCTCATTTCCGCATTTATGGGGAGGGAGGAATGTTTAAAAGTATATCGAGAAGCCGTAGAGCGCCGGTATCGCTTTTTCAGCTTCGGCGACGCGATGCTGATCCAATAGACAATTTTCGCACCACAGGGCGATCATTGTAATTTTTTCGAACATTGTAGAAAATTCGATCGCAAAATATAAAGGAACGAAACATTTTGGCAAATAAATTTTCTTTCGAAGTTATCAAAACGGACCCCGCAACGGGCGCGCGTGCGGGTATTTTCCACACGCCGCACGGCGATATCGAAACGCCCGTCTATATGTCCGTCGGCACGCAGGCGACCGTCAAAGGCGTGCTCCCGCGCGATCTCAAAGAGGCGGGCTCGCAGATCATTCTCGCAAACACCTACCACCTTTATATGCGTCCGGGGCATGAACTCGTCAAGCGGGCGGGCGGCCTGCACAAATTCATGAATTGGGACAGGCCCATTCTCACGGACAGCGGCGGTTTTCAGGTTTTTTCCCTCGCAAAGCTCAACAATATCAAGGACGAGGGCGTTTGGTTCAGTTCGCATATCGACGGAAGCAAGCACTTTTTCACGCCCGAAAAAGTCATGGAAATCGAAAATGCGCTGGGCGCCGACATCATCATGCAGTTTGACGAGTGCAGCGAATACGGCGTAGACTACCGCTATGCGCAGGGCGCGCTGGACAGAACGGTCAAGTGGCTGGAGCGATGCGCCGCCGCGCACAAAAACGAAGATCAGGCTCTGTTTCCCATCGTGCAGGGCAATTTTTTCAAAGATCTGCGCCTTAAGAGCGTAGAGGCTGCAAAGCCGTATGCAAAGTACGGTCTCGGCATCGGCGGGCTTTCGGTCGGCGAACCCAAGCCCCTCATGTACGAGATTCTCGATGCGATCCAGCCCGCTCTTCCGACGGATGTTCCCCGCTATCTGATGGGGGTGGGAAGCCCCGATTGCCTGATTGAAGGCGTGATGCGCGGCATCGACATGTTTGACTGCGTTTTGGCGACGCGCATCGCCCGCAACGGCACGGCGCTCACCTCTAAGGGAAAAGTGGTCGTGCGCAACGCCGTTTATAAAGAGGATTTTACGCCGCTCGACGACGAATGCGACTGTTACTGCTGTAAAAACTATACCAAGGCGTATCTGCGCCATCTCGTAAACGCGGGAGAGATGCTTTCTTCCATGCTGCTTTCTCTGCACAACATCACCTTTTTGAACAGGCTGATGCGGGGATTGCGCCGCGCCATTATAGAAGGCGGCTTGCGGGAATTTCGGGAAGAGTTTTACGCAAAGTACGGCGAATAGAGTCGAATAAGTTAAAATTTGGCGAAAAATTTATTTTCTCTTTGCGAATTGCTTGCAAAAATTTGCCAAAAACGTTAATATATTAGGGAAGTTAATTTGAAAACTTAAATATAAGGAGAATCAAATCCATGACATTCAACCTTTTGGCGAATGCTGCGAATATTGTATTTATCTGCGTGATCGCCGCGCTCTTGATCGCTTTTTTTGTATGGTCATTTGTCAGCAACAAGAAAAAGCAGAAGAATTTCAACGATACGATCAATGCCATCAAACCGGGCAGCAAGGTCAAAACGATCGGCGGCGTCTGCGGCGAAGTGGTCGAGATCGACGATGAAGAAAATACGTTTGTCCTCAAAACGGGCACGAGCGACGGCGAGGGCGTCAGCTACCTGAAGTTCGACAAGCAGGCGATCTATCAGACGGATGCGAAGCCCGAAGCGGCGAAGAAAGAGGAAAAGCCCGTTTCCGAAGAAGCCCCCGCGGCGGAAGAGGGCGCGGTTTCCGAGCAGAAAGAGGAAAACGAGAGCGAAGAAAAAAATAAGTAACTTCCAAACGGACATATTTTGCGCGGCCTCCGCATACGATAGAACAAATCGTGCGGAGGTCTTTTATTATGCGAAGCGTAGAGGGGAGCGGCGCCGCCCAAATCGGAAAGGGCGCCTGCATGGCAATCATCTTCACACTGGCGGCGGTTCTCGTATTTGCGCTTGCCATTAAACTCTTTTCCCTGCCGTCGTCCGTCATTTCGCCCGTCAACCAAATCGTCAAATTTGCCGCCGTGTTTTTGGGCTGTTTTTTCTGCATCAAGCCGGGCAAAGCGTTCTTCAAGGGGTTGGCGTGCGGCGCCATCGTGGCGGTCGTCACTTATTTTTTGTTTGCCATTTTGGCCGGCAGCATCTCCTTTGGCTGGATGAACGTGCTCGATCTCTTATTCGGCGCGGCGGCGGGCGGCATCAGCGCCCTGATCGCGGCGGCGGCAAAGCATAAGGGAGAATGAAAAGGAATTTCGCAAAGAAAGGTTGCAGGCGAAAAAACGCTTGCAATTTTTTTTAGATTATATTATAATAATTTTACTAACATCAAATGCAAGGAGATTATTGATTATGAATAAGATCAAGACGATCGCCCGCCCTGCGGACAGAAAGGTCACCGGCTGCGGCGAATGCAGAAGCACATGCCAGTCCGCCTGCAAAACCAGTTGCACGGTCGGGAATCAGTCCTGCGAGAGAATTCAGAGAGAAAATAATCCCGAAAAAAATAACTGATAAAATTGAAGGGCAGTGTTACTGCTCTTTAATTTTGTCCGCATGCAATCTGCACTCGCGCCGCGCGCGGGTGCGCTTTTCTCTGTCTGTGCGGGCAAAGATTTTGTAAAAGCGCGAAGGAAACATTATGGTTCACGTCTTTCAGTATAAAGATCATTACTATATCTTCGACACGGGCAGCGCCTCCCTGCACGAGTGCGACGAAAAGGGCGCCCTCCTCATGCGCGAAAAGCTGGGAGAGGCGGTCGATACCTCTTCGATCTCCGATACCGAGCGCAGGGAATACGAGGAGGATTTTGCCGCTCTCGAACGGGAAGGGCTCCTTTTCAAAGAAGAAGTACACGTTTGGCCTCCCAAATCGGACGAGGTCAAGGCGCTTTGCCTGCATATCTGCCACGACTGCAACCTGCGCTGCCGTTATTGCTTTGCAGACGAGGGCGCATATCACGCCGAGCGGGCTTTCATGAGCTTTGAAACGGCGAAGCGCGCGATCGACTTTCTCATCGAAAATTCGGGAGAGCGCAAGGTTTTAGAGACCGATTTTTTCGGCGGCGAACCGCTCATGAACTTCGACGTCGTCAAACAGACGGTCTATTATGCCAAGGAGCAGGCGGCAAAGCGGGGCAAAAAATTCCTCTTTACCCTGACGACCAACGGGCTTTTGCTCAAAGACGATATCGCGGAATTTCTCAACGAAGAGATGGAAAACGTCGTTTTGAGCCTTGACGGAAGGAAAGAGATACACGACGCCGTCAGAAAGACGGCGAACGGCAAAGGCAGTTTCGATCTCGTGATCCAAAATCTCAAAAATTTCGTACAGATCCGCGGGGACAAGCACTACTATGTGCGCGGCACTTTTACGGCGAAAAATCTCGACTTTTCCAAGGATGTCCTCTTTTTGGCGGATAACGGATTCGAGAGCATCTCGATGGAGCCGGTGGTGACGGATCTTCCCGACCTTGCCATCACGAAGGAGGATCTTTCCCGTATCTGCGAAGAATATGACGAGCTGTGCGACAAATATCTCGAGCGCATCGCCAGGGGAAAAGGCTTTAACTTTTTTCATTTCAACGTCGATCTCGAGGGAGGCCCCTGCCTGTCCAAGCGGGTAAGCGCGTGCGGTGCGGGAAACGAATATTTTTCTGTCGTGCCGAACGGAGACATCTATCCCTGCCATCAGTTTGCCGGGGATCCGGAATTCCGGATGGGCAGCGTCTACGAAGGCAAACTCGACGAAAAGATCCGCGGCAAATTCAAAAATTCTTGCCTTTTCACCCGTAAAAAGTGCGAAAACTGTTTTGCAAAGTTCATATGCAGCGGCGGGTGCAGCGCCAACAATTATCATTTTAACGGCGATATCGACGAACCGTACGACATCACCTGCGAAATGATGAAAAAACGCGTCGAGGACGGCATGCATATCCTCGCCGTCACGAAAAACAGGGGATAGATCGGATGCAGGTCAAAAGAGGAAAAAACGTCTTTATCCATTCCCGTGCGTATGTCGCGGGCGACGTGGTTTTGGGCGATAACGCGAATATTTGGTGCGGCGCCTGTATCCGCGGCGACATCGCTCCCGTGATCGTCGGCAAAAATACCAACGTGCAGGATAACGTCACCGTGCACGTCGGCTACGGGAAGCCCGCCGTATTGGGCGAGGGCGTCACGGTGGGGCACAATGCGGTCGTACACGGCTGCACGGTGGGCAACGGCGTGCTCATCGGCATGGGCGCGGTCATATTGGACGGCGCTAAGATCGGCGATGATTGCATCATCGGCGCGGCGACGCTGATCCCGCAAAACAAGGAGATCCCCGCAGGCAGCGTCGTATACGGCAACCCTTTCCGCATCGTCCGTTCCGTCACAGAAGAGGAAAAAGAGGGCATCCGCGCGAACGCGCAGGCTTATATCCGCCTTTCCGCCGCGTATGCCGCGGCGGAAAAGGGCGATGAAATATGATAATAAGGTAAAAACCCAAAAAAAGCGACAATTTACACTTGACTAAATCGTCAATCTTTACTATAATTATTGAGTATATTTCTGATTTTCGGTAAAAATACGCTTCGCCCCGCCCGCTGCGATTTGTCTGCGGTACAGGGCGCGCGGCGAAATTGATTCAGTTGCAGGAGGAGGCAATGGGCAAAAAGAAATCGGCAGCACTGATCGTTCTGATTACGATCGTGCTCGTGGGGTTGCTTTTTTTGAGCATCACGCCCACATTTCCCGTTACAAGCCCGAATTCATTCAGATCGCTGCTCAGCATAGTCGATCTGGGCAGGGACTTGGACGGCGGCTATTACACGGTCTATTATCCCGAGGGCGTCATTTCCAAAGCGGAATATGAAACGCTCAAAGCGGAATATGATTACGTTGCGGAAAATACGGAAGAGGGACAGACCCCCTCGGTGGAGGATCCCGCGGAAAACTACGTCGCTTATAAAGGGATCTATCTTTCCACGGACATCAGTTCGAGCGAAACGGGAACCGGCGTGACGGAATCCTTTGCGGAATCGTTCGCCGATGCGCTTTCTACCGTTAAAAAACGGTATGAAGAGAGAGGGCTGAGCGACTACACCATCCGCGTACAGGATGACTATACGATCCGCGTTGAGATCCCCAAATTGGATCATGACGATGCGGACGCAGAATCGATCGCGCAGAATATGTTTACCCTTTTCTCCTATTCGGGCGGACTGCTCTTTACCGATTCGCACGCCGCGAACGAAGCGGGCACGGCAGAAATGGAGGGGACAAGCGAATATATCCGCAATGCCACCACCGCGGACGCGGGCGACAGCGGCTATGCGGTCGTTATCAACTTTACCTCTGCTGGGCGGGAAGCTTTCCGTTCCTTGACGTCGACGCTCACCTCGAGCGAATCCTCTGTCACGCTGTATATTTATGCAGGCGACAACCAGTTGATGGGTGCTACGGTCAGCGGCGAGATGGATCAAGATGCCGTCTATATCACGGGCGGCTATACACAGGAAGTGGCGGAAACGGTTGCGACCCTCATCAATACATCTATTTCCGACTCGGATGTGTTCGACCTCACGTTCGAATCCCCCGAATATTATTCCATGGATGCGTTGATGGGCAACAGCGCCGCGCTGATCATTGCGATCTGCATCGGCGTGCTCGTCTTGGCGATGCTCATTTTCTCTCTCGTCAAATTTAAAGGGATGGGGTTGGCGCATGTGTACGGTTTCATAACCTTCGCGGTCGCCGTAATTGCCTGTATTTCCCTTATCCCCGCCGTACAGCTCACGATGGGCGGCATTATAGCGATCCTCGCGGCTGCGGCGATCATGGTTTCCTGCAATTATTACGCCTTCAACAATATCAAAAAGGAATTTGCTACGGGCAAAACGCTTACGGCGTCTATCAAGGCGGGCTATAAGAAGAGTTTGGCTTTCACGATCGATGTGCACGCCATCCTCATTCTCGCATCGTTGGCGATCTGGCTCATCGCGACCGGCCCTGCGCATTTCATGGCGCTCGTGTTCCTGCTTTCGATCGCCATTTCCGCAGTCTGCACGCTGCTCGTAACGCGCTTCTATTTCTATATGTTCATAGCACAGCCCAAAAATAAGATCGCCTTTGTAGGCTTCAAGAGGGAGGAAACGGAAGATGAGTAAACTTTCTGTGAAAAAGACCCTTTTCATAAGCCTCGTTATCAGCTTGGTGCTCATCATTGCGGGGGCGTTCGTGTTCGGCTTTATCGGTTTTAATCCCGATTCTTCGTCGCAGGAGTATACCTCTTTAGAAGTCGCCGACAACGGTTATATGGCGATCAATACTTCCTATCGCACCGCGCTCGAAGAGTTCTGTTTAGACGAGATCGAAGGGCAGGGATATGATGTAAGCGATGTTTCTTATACGGCCGAAGCTTCCGGCGGCGCGGGCAGGCTTGAATTTATCCTTTCCGGCGATGTGGCGGAAGAGGATGTCGCGTCTTTCACGCAGGCATTGGATTCGGCGCTCGCTGCGCAAACTTTTGCGGAGTCCGGCAGCACCTTTAAAGATCTCGGCGATATTTCCGTGACCTATCATCAAGCCGTTTATGAGCCCCATTACGAATATATCTGGCGCACGGCGATCGGTATCGGCGTCGCGCTCGTCCTGCTGTTTGCATATGTAGCCATCCGCTTTAAGGTCGGCATGGGGGTCACATCTCTCATCGCCGCCGTACACGATGTTCTGCTGACGCTCGCCGTCATCGCGCTCTTGCGTATCCCCGCGGGGCCTACGGTCATCTGTATCGCGGCATTCGCGCTGCTCCTTTCCGTATTCCTCAACCTCAAAGTGTTCGGGAAAATGCGTCAGGATTTCCGTTTGGAAGAGCGCAAAGACCTCTCCGCACGCGAAGCGGTGGCGCTTTCCGCCCGCGAGAGCAGGAAGGGCGTCTTTATCGCGGCGATCCTTGCGGCTGCGGCACTCGTCGTGCTGGCCGTCGTGGGGCTTATCGTCGGGTTCGACCTTTTCTCGTTCACGATCGGGGCGCTCCTTGCGGTCATCGTGTGCACCTATTCTTCGCTTGTACTTTCTCCTGCGATCTATGCGCTGATCAAAGAAAAATCGGATGCAAGGCGTGCGGAAAGGGCGAAATATAATTACGCGTCCGAAAAGGCAAACAAGAAAAACGCGAATCAGGAAGGCTGATCGGCAGCAGGCCGTCGGAATTCCGTTTGTGTACAGAAAAGGCGGGTACGATCGTCCCGCCTTTCTTTTTTCAGAGGATGCGCGCCTAAAGTGCCGCTGCTTTAATGTGTTTTTGCTCGCGATGCGGCGGAGGAAACAATATGAAAAAGATCGTAGAGGAGTGCAAGTTTACAAGCGAACAGAGGGCGCTCGTACAGTCGCTCGCCGCCGCCTGCGGCATCAGCGAGCTCACGGCGGGGATTTTATATTCCCGAGGCATCGACACGCCCGAAAAAGCGGAACGCTTTCTTTCTCCCTCCAAAAAACATTTTCTGTCTCCCTTTTTGATGCGCGGCATGCAGCAACTGGTCGCGGCTTTGACGGATGCCAAAGGAAGGGGGGATACCGTCGTCGTGTTCGGCGATTACGATGCCGACGGCATCTGTGCCTCTTCCATTCTGACGGCCGCTTTAAAAGAATTCGGCGTACATGCCGAGGCATATATTCCCGAACGTGCGGAAGGATACGGCATGAATGTCGCCGCGCTCGGTAAACTTATTGACGAATTTGCGCCCGCCCTGATCGTCACGGTAGACTGCGGCATCAGCAATAAAGAGGAAGTTGAGTACATCAAGTCGCGCGGGGTGCAGGTCATCGTCACCGACCACCACGAATTGCCCGATATTCTTCCTGACTGCGTCATCGTCAATCCGAAGCTCAAAGACGATTATCCCTACGACAATCTGTGCGGCGCGGGCGTCGCATTTAAAATCGCCTGCGCTCTCCTCGGCGACAGGGCATATTCTCTCCTCGACTTCGCCGCCATCGCTACCGTAGCGGACAGCGTTCCGCTCGTCGGGGAAAACCGCGACATCTTATTCGAGGGGCTGAAACTGATCAACCGCCGTCCCCGTCCCGCGCTCAAATATCTTCTCGCGACGAAAAAGGACGAGGTAAACGCCCAAACGCTCGCGTTCACCATCGCGCCCCGCATCAATGCGGCGGGCAGGATGGGGGATGCAAATTGCGCCCTGCGCCTATTTACGAGCGAGCGCGAAGAAGAGATCTACGACCTCGCCTGCAAATTGAATGCCTTTAATCTCGAGCGGCAGCAGGTCTGCGACGAGGTGTATAAGAGCGCCAAAGAAAAGATCGGCCGGGAGGGGTGCGCCTATGAGAGCGCGATACTCCTATACGACGAGAGCTGGAGTACCGGGCTCGTGGGCATCGTTGCGGCAAAACTCTCCGAAGAGTTCAACCGCCCCGCCATTTTGTTTGTTAAAAACGGCGATATTTTAAAGGGTTCCGCCCGCACCATCGACAATATCAATATCTACGAAGCGCTCAAAAATTGCGCCGAATGGATCGAAGAATTCGGCGGGCATTCTCAGGCGGCGGGCGTCAAAGTGCGCGAAGAAAACTTCTCCTCGTTTAAGAGGGCGCTTTGCGATTATCTCGACCGAAATTATACCCGAGAAGATTTTATCCCTTCCATCTCGGTTGCGGCGGCAGTGGATTTTCCGTTCAGCCTGTCCCTCGCCAAAGAATTGGATCGGTTAGAGCCGTGCGGGGTCGGCAATCGTAAGCCGCTCTTTTCCCTTTCGGTGGGCAGCGTACCGGCCAAACCTCTCAAAGACGGCTCCCCGCACCTCAGCGTCAAGGCGGATGAACTCGAGCTCGTCTGGTTCGGCGGCGGCAGAGCGCTGCCCGTGCTGGAAGCGGATGTGGATAAAACGCTCGTATTCGAATGCGGTGTTTCCCGTTTCCGCGGGGAAGAGTATGTGCGCGGCGTCGTCAAAGATATGGTCTGCGGGCAAAAGCAGGGAAAAATTTCCGAGCTGTATATCTTCCGCAACAACCTGCGCCGGCTGGCGTGCGCGCCCGCCGACGTCGCTCCCGTGCGCATGGCGGCGGCGCCGCTCAAAGAGGAAATCGCAAAACGGCGCGCGGCTTGTCCGTATGGGCTTCTGCTCGTCGCATCCGAAAAGATCCCGGAGGATTTCTGCGAGAGTGCGGCGGGGTTGGATGTCGATCTCTTTTCCCTCGCCTCTTCCAACGTGGGCAATGCGGTGCTCATTTCCCCCGCGGCAGACGCTGATTTTGCTTATTATCAAGAAGTGATCTTTCTCGACGCGCCCGCCGATTACAATATTCCCGCGCTGGAGGGCAAAAAAGTTCTTGTCAACGGGGAGATTTGCGGCTATAATAGTATTGCGAGGCTGGATACTTCCCGCGAAATATTGGGGGAGATCTACCGCGAACTGCGCCGGCATCCCTCCGGAGAAAACAGCGTGGCGGCGGCGCAGCAGCTTGCCGGCTATCCCGCGGAACAGGTCATCTTTGCGGCAGAAGTGTTTGCCGAATTGGGATTGATCCGCTTTGAAAACGGCAAACCCTCTTTTCCGAAGGGGAAACGCTCCGAACTCGGGCTTTCGGCAATCTACCGCGCGGTATGCGCCTTGAAGGAAAAATAATCGTATGAATACCGTCTTGCAGATGATTTACGACAACTACAACGGGGCGGACCGCGAGCTCTTGATCCGTGCCTACCACTATGCCGAACAGGCGCACAGCGGGCAAAAGCGTGCGTCGGGCGAAGCATATTTTATCCATCCCTGCGCAGTGGCGCAGATCCTCATCGAATTGGGATTGGACAGCGCGACGGTCGCCGCCGCTTTTCTGCATGACGTCATCGAAGATACTTCCGTGACGGAGGAGGATATCCGCCGCGAGTTCGGAGAAGAGATACTCCGCCTCGTCGCGGGCGTCACCAAGCTCGACAAGATCGTCTTTAAATCGCGCGAAGAGGAAGAGGCGGAAAATTTCCGCAAAATTTTCGTCGCGATGGCGAAAGATATCCGCGTCATCATCATCAAACTTGCCGACAGGCTGCACAATATGCGCTCCCTCAATTTTCTTTCCAAAGAGCGGCAGATCAAAATGGCGCAGGAAACGCTGGATATTTACACCCCGCTTGCGGGCAGGTTGGGTATTTCGCAGATCAAGTGCGAGCTGGAAGACTTGTGCCTGAAATATCTTGAACCGGAATCGTATGAATTTTTGGTCGAGAACATCCATCAAAAGTTGGAAGAGCGCCACAAATTCGTCGATTCTGTCGTCAAAGAGATCAAAGCCATATTAGACGAAAGCCACATCGAAGGGGAAGTGTTCGGCCGCCCCAAACATTTTTACTCCATCTATAAAAAGATGAAGACGCAGAACAAGACGCTCGATCAGATTTACGATCTGACGGCGGTACGCGTCATCGTCGGCACGGTGGACGAATGCTACGAGGTGTTCGGCAAGATCCACAAAAAATGGAAGCCCATCCCCGGGCGCATCAAGGACTATATCGCCACCCCCAAGGCGAACATGTACCAATCGCTGCATACGACGGTCGTGACCAACTTCGGTCAGCCCTTCGAGATCCAGATCCGCACCTTTGAGATGCACCGCATCGCCGAATTCGGTATCGCCGCGCACTGGAAGTATAAGGAAAAACGCGCGGAAGATTCATCCTTTACCGACAGGCTCTCTTGGATCCGTGAAGTGCTCGACTGGGAAGGCGGCTTAAAAGATTCCAAAGAATTTATGGAATCTTTAAAGACGGAACTGTACAGCAACGAGCTTTTGGTCTTTACCCCTAAGGGCAAGGTCATATCCCTGCCCAAGGACGCGACGCCCATAGACTTTGCCTATGCCATCCACAGCGAGATTGGCAACCGCTGTACGGGCGCGCGCGTCAACGGAAAGATCGTTCCGTTAAACAGCGTGCTGCAGACGGGCGACGTCGTCGAGATCATGACGTCCTCCGCTTCCAAAGGTCCCTCTTGGGACTGGCTGAAGATCGTAAAATCCTCCAGCGCCCGCGCCAAGATCAAACAGTTCTTCAAGCGGGAAATGAAGGACGAGAATATCAAACTCGGCAAAAATATGCTCGAGGGCGAGGCAAAGCGCCGCGGCTACAATCTTTCCGAGATCCTTACCGAAGAGAGTTTTGCCAAGGTCTCCGAAAAGTTTTCCTTTTCTAATCAAGACGAAATGTTCGCTTCCGTCGGCTATGGGGCGGTCACCGTCAATCAAGTCCTTTTCAAACTCATCGATTTTTATAAAAAAGAGATACCCAAGCAGCCCGTATACCGCGGAGGCGAAGGCCCCGCCGATTCGAGCGGCGTCATCGTCAAGGGGATGAGCGGGCTTCTGACCCGCTTTGCCGGGTGTTGCAATCCTGTCCCCGGTGACGAGATCGTCGGCTTTGTTTCCCGCGGCAGGGGGGTAGTCATCCACCGCGCCGACTGCCCGAACGTAAAAAATCTCGAGCAGGAGGCGGGCAGGATCCTGCCGGCTTCTTGGTCGGACGGCGCTTCGAGCGGCCGGTTTGTCGCGGGCATCGTCATTAAGGCGAAAGATCAGGGCGTCGCACTGTCCGTCCTCACGCAGGTCGTCAGCGATATGCGCCTGATGATCACCAGCGTCAATTCCCGTTTCGATAAGAATAAGGATGCCGTCATCGAAGCGAACATCCGCCTCAACGGAAAACAGGATATCGACCTGCTCATTAAAAAGATCGATGCGGATGAACGCATCGACGAAGTTTACCGCACAGCGACGGGCGCTTGATTTTCGCCGTGCGGCGGTTTCGGAGGGCCTATGAAAATTTTTACCGTGCCCGCAGGCATGCTGCGCGCCAACAGTTATCTCGTCACCGAAGATGAAAAAGACGCCGTACTCATCGACTGCGGCGGCGAAGAGCCGCTCGCCTTTGCCCGTTCGCGCGGCATGCGGATCGACGCCGTTCTCCTGACGCACGGGCATTTCGATCACATTGCGGGCTGCGCCGCCCTGCAGCGTGCGGGCGCCAAGATCGGCGCGCCGAAAAAGGAAGTTTCCATGCTCTCATCCAACGCCAATCTTGCGGCGATGGCGGGGATCAAAATTCCGCCTTTCACGGTCGATTTTACCTATGACGACGGCGACGAACTCACCCTCTGCGGCCTCCGCTTTACCGTCGTCGGTACGCCCGGACACACCCCCGGTGGCGTGTGCTTGGAGGCGGGTGAAGCGCTGTTTACGGGGGATACGCTCTTCTGCGGCAGCGTCGGCCGCACCGATTTTCCGGGCGGAAGTGCGGCGCAGCTGCGCGCGAGCGTGCAAAAGCTGTTCTCTCTCAAAGGAGATCGCACGGTATATCCCGGGCACGACGAGGCGACAACCCTCGATCACGAAAGGAGGTACAACCCGTTCCGCTGAGGGGCGGGCGATCGGCTATGCTGACGACCAATGCGGATTTTCTATACGGCGAGCTGATGGATGTGGTGCGGCTCTATTTTTCGGAAACATCTCCCGATATTTCGCACTTTTTTTTGTATGACGGATATCGCTTTTCCAATACCGTCATTGTGAACGGACGGGAATACAGTTTTACCGAAGAGCAAACTTGGCGGGGCGAGATCGAGTTCAAACGCTATGCCAGGCGCTTTGCAAAACTCGCCCTCTATAAGGCGCTGCGCGCGGAAACGGGCAGAAGCATGCCTTGGGGCGCGCTGACGGGCATCCGTCCCACGAAGCTCGCCTATGGGGAGCGGGAAGCGGGCAGAGACTTTATTCCTCTTTTTGAAAGATTCGGCGTTTCACGCGAAAACATCGCGCTCGTCGCCGACGTTTTGGCGGCGCAGGAGGGTATCTATGCCAAAAGAGAGGGGGACGCCGACTTGTATATCGGCATCCCGTTTTGCCCGTCTAAGTGTCACTACTGTTCCTTTATTACGGCGGATATCGCAAAAACGGGCAGATACATAGGCGACTATCTCGCCGCATTGGAGCGAGAAGTGGCCGCTTGTGCCGGGTTGGGCAGGTTCAAGAGCGCCTATATCGGCGGCGGCACTCCTTTGGTGCTGGAAGAAGGCGATCTCCGCAGGGTGCTTGACGCCGCGGCCGAGATCCTGCCGCGGGGCATCGAATATACGGTGGAAGCGGGCAGGCCGGACGTTTTTACGGAAGGAAAACTCGCTCTCCTCAAGCAGTACGGCGTGACGCGCATCTGTGTCAACCCGCAGACCTTTTCGGATAAAACGCTCGAGCGCATCGGCAGAAAGCATACGGCGGCGGATATCTGCCGCGCCTTCGAAATGGCGGCAAAATTCGATTTTGACGTCAATTGCGACCTGATCGCCGGGCTGACGGGCGAAACGCTCGCCGAATTTCAAGAAAGCATTGACCGCGCCGTCGCCCTTGCGCCGGACAACATCACCGTGCACAGCCTTTGCCTGAAAAAGGGCGCCAAACTCAAAGAGGAGGAGAGCAGGCTCTTTGTCGCCGATATCGAAAAGATGATCGCCTACGCGCGGGAAAAGCTGTATGCGGCGGGCTATCGGCCCTATTATATGTACCGCCAAAAATATATGGCGGGCAATTCGGAAAACACGGGATGGACGAAGCCGGGTAAGGCGTGCGTATACAACATCGACGTGATGGAAGAGATCACCGACAACATTGCGTGCGGCGCGAATGCCGTGTCAAAGCGCGTATTTTTTGCAGAAGGGCGCATCGAGCGAATCGGCTCCCCTAAAGATATTCCGACATATATACAGAAAATAGACGAGATCATCCGCGAGAAAGGTAAATTTTTCTCCCTTATTTAGTTTACTTTCTTAAAAGAATATGGTACAATGTTAAAGGTGCGTAATCAAGGTCGAGCGGTTCTCCTCGCCGAACTTTGTTTGCGTGAATTTTATTTCCAAGGAGTATAAAAATAATGGAAAAGGCAAAAAAAACACAGATCATCAACGAGTACAAGCGTCACGACGGCGACACCGGGTCTTCCGAAGTGCAGATCGCGCTTTTGACCGAGCGCATCAACCATCTTAACGAGCATCTCAAAGAACATCCGCACGACAATCACAGCCGTCGCGGTCTTTTGAAGATGGTCGGTCAAAGAAGGGGGCTTCTCGATTATATCAAGTCTAAAGATATCGAAAAGTATAGGGATATCATTGCGCGTCTCGAACTGAGAAAATAAGTGCGTGGAAGGGCGGAGCAGGTGCTCGGCCCTTTTATCAAATAGAGGGGAACCTCGCAAGAACAATGTAAAGAGGAGTGTAACATGACAAAAACTTTCAGACAATTCGAAACGGAGGTCGGCGGCAGAAAGGTCATCGTCGAAACGGGCAAATATGCCGAGCAGGCAAACGGCTCGTGCGTCGTCCGCTGCGGCGATACCGTCGTCATGGTCAACGTGACCATGTCCGAAACGCCGCGGGAGGGAATGGATTTCTTCCCCCTGCAGGTCGACTTCGAAGAGAAGATGTATGCGGTAGGCAAAATCCCCGGCGGCTTCAAAAAGCGCGAGGGCAGGGCGAGCGATAAGGGGATCTTGACTTCCCGCCTGATCGACCGTCCGATCCGCCCCCTCTTCCCGAAGGGGCTGTACAACGATGTCGTGGTCATCGCGACCGCGCTCTCCGTCGATACGAATATCCCCCCCGAACCGTTTGCTATGATGGGCAGTTCGATCGCCCTGAGCATTTCGGATATCCCGTGGGCAGGCCCCACCGGTTCCGTGCAGGTCGGTCTGGTAGACGGCGAATATATCATCAATCCCGACAATGTGCAGCGCGAAAAGAGCCGTCTCAACCTCGGCCTTTCCGGCACGAAGGATGCGATCATGATGGTCGAGGCGGGCGCAAAGGAAATTTCCGATGAAGAGATGGTCGGCGCGATCCTGTTCGGCCAGGAAGAGATCAAAAAACAATGTGCCTTTATCGAACAGATCCAAAGAGAGATCGGCAAGCCCAAGCGCCAAATGGAATTGTATCACGTTCCCGAAGACATCGATGCCGCCGTGCGTGCCTATGCCTCCGCCAAGCTCGATGCCGCGCTCGAAGAATATGACCGCGAAGCGCGCGAAGCGAAGCAGGACGAAGTGGAAAAGGATGTCCTCGCGCATTTTGCCGACATCTATCCCGATAAAGCGCGCGAAATGAAAGACAGCCTCTATTATCTTACCAAAGAAAAGGTGCGCGCCAAAATTTTGGACAAGGGAATCCGTCCCGACGGCAGGTCTTTGAAAGAGATCCGCCCCATTTGGTGCGAAGCGGGCATCCTTCCCCGCGTACACGGTTCCGCTGTGTTCACGAGGGGACAGACGCAGGTGCTTTCCACCTGTACGCTCGGCACCCTTTCCGAAGTGCAGAAGCTGGACGGCCTTGACGACGAGGTCTCCAAGAGATATATGCATCAGTATAACTTCCCCGGCTACTCCACCGGCGAAGCGAAGGGCTTAAAGAGCCCCGGCCGCCGCGAGATCGGCCACGGTGCCCTTGCGGAACGCGCGCTCGAACCGGTCGTCCCCGGTCCGGAAGAATTTCCGTATGCCATCCGCATGGTGTCTGACGTAATGAGCTCGAACGGCTCTACCTCGCAGGCAAGCGTGTGCGGTTCGACGCTCGCGCTCATGGATGCGGGCGTGCCCATCAAAGCGCCCGTTGCCGGCTGCGCCATGGGCTTGATCAAAGATACGGAAAGCGACCGCGTCGCGATTCTGACGGATATCCAAGGGCTTGAGGACTTCCTCGGCGATATGGACTTCAAAGTGGCCGGCACCGAAAAGGGCATCACTGCCATTCAGATGGATATCAAAATCAAAGGTATCTCCGAAGACATCCTCCGCCGTGCGATCGCGCAGGCGAACGAGGGCCGCCAGTTCATCCTGCACAAGATGCTCGAAGTTCTGCCTCAGCCCCGCAAAGAGCTTTCTAAATATGCACCCAAGATCATCACCTTCAGCATCGATCCCGATAAGATCCGCGAGGTCATCGGCAGCGGCGGCAAGGTCATCAATAAGATCATCGAAGAGACGAACGTCAAGATCGATATCGACGATGACGGAAAGGTGTGCATCGCGACCTATGGCGAAAACACCAAAAATGCAGAGCGTGCCAAAGAGATCATTCTCTCGATCGCACGCGATCCGGAAGTGGGCGATATGTTTATCGGTTCCGTCGTCCGTGTCCTTTCTAAGGTGGGCGCTTTTGTCGAGCTTGCACCCGGCAAAGACGGCATGATCCATATTTCCCGCCTGTCCGACAAGCGCGTCAATCAGGTGGAGGACGTGCTCAACATCGGCGACGTCGTGAAAGTGGAGATCATCAAGATCGGCGAAAAGGGCATCGATTTGAAATTGCTCGAAAAGTTGGAAGCATAAATATTTTTATAAGATACAAAA
>CAJFGA010000019.1 GCA_904374385.1 uncultured Clostridia bacterium
TTGACCCCGCGGATGATGAGCATGTCGTCCGTCCTTCCCTCGACGCGCGCCATACGGGCGGTCGTGCGGCCGCACTTGCACGGTTCGTAAGTGATCGAAGTGATGTCTTTGGTGCGGTAACGGAGGATGGGCATCCCCTCTTTGGTGAGGGTGGTAAGTACCAGCTCGCCCTGCTCTCCTTCAGTGAGCGCCCTGTTCTCTTCAATATTCATGACTTCCGCATAGAACATGTCTTCATTGATGTGCATGCCCGCCTTTTCGCGGCATTCGCCCGAAACGCCCGGGCCGCCCACTTCGGTCAAGCCGTAATTTTCGGTCGGGAAGGCGCCGAGGATCTGGCGGAGCGCTTCGTGCATTTCCGCCGTGGAAGCCTCCGCCCCCATACAGACGAGGCGGAGCTTGAGGTCTTGAAGCACGTCCAGCTTTTTTGCCGTTTCCGCGAGGTACATGGCATAGCTGGGGGTAGCGATCAGTGCAGTCGCGCCGAAATCCTTTAACAGCATGATCTGGCGCTCGGTGTTGCCCGAAGAGACGGGCACGACGGTCGCGCCAAGTTTCTCCACCCCATAGTGCAGGCCGAACCCGCCCGTAAACAGGCCGTACCCGAAGGCGACGTGAAAGATATCCTCGTCGGTGGCGCCCGCCATCGTGAGGATGCGCGCAATACAGGTAGACCAATTGTCGATGTCCGCGCGCGTATAGCCGCAGGTGATGGGCTTGCCCGTCGTGCCGCTGGACGCATGCACGCGGATGATCTTTTTCATCGGCACGGCGAGCAGCTTGAAGGGATAATTGTCGCGAAGGTCGTCTTTGGTGGTATACGGAATCTTTTCGATATCTTTGAGCGTTTGGATGTGTTCGGGCTTCAAGCCGATCGCGTCGAAGCGCTCCCTGTACATGGCGACGTTTTCATACGCGTAGCGGACGGTGTGTCTGAGCCGCTCGAGCTGCATCTCGCGTATCTTTTGCCTGGACATGGTTTCGATTTCGGGACTGAACATCTTATGTGACCTCTTATTTCTCTATAGACCTATTAAAAGATATTTTATCATATTTTTCGCCGCGGTGCAATACCTTTCGGCAACTTTCCGCCTTGCCGCATAAAAATTTTACGCACACCGCGGCGAAAGAGCGTCAACGAAGAACGGCGCCGAATTTTTCGCCGAGAGATTTCAGGATGCGCTTGACATATCCGTCCACATCCTCCGGCTTGAAGGCGTTTTCATGCGGGGTGAAGGTGACGGTGAACGCCATGCTCTTTTTGCCCGCGCCGAGTTGTTCGCTGCGGTAGACGTCGAACAGTTTGACCGCGGTGACGTACTTGCAGGCCGCGCGGATCCCCTCCTCGAGATCGGCGCAGAGGACGGCTTCGTCGCAGACGAGGGCGAGATCGCGCACCGCTTCGGGAAATTTGGGAAGGGGTTCGAAATGCAGCGCGCCCGTCAGGCAAGACTGGATCCCGGCATAATCCAATTCGCCGAGATAGATATTCGTTTCGACGGCAAGTTCTTCCGCAAGATCGGGCGCGAGTTCGCCGAAACAGCCGACCTCCTGCCCGTTCAAGAGCACTTTCGCGCATTTACCCGGGTGCAGATAGGGGCGCGCGGACGCTTCATATTTAAAACGGATGCCGAACTCAGCGGCGAGCGCCTCGCAGATCCCCTTGGCGGAGAAAAAGTCCTCTCCCTGCCCGTACAGGCCGAAGCAGAGGCGCTTTTCTTCCCGCGGGAGCTCTTTAAGGGGAAGTTCATCCGCAAGGTAGACATTGGCGAGCTCAAACAGGCGCGCACGGGCGTTGCCGCGGCGGATGTTGCGCACGAGGGTCGCCAGCATGGAGGGCGCGAGCGTCGTGCGCATAAGGCT
The DNA here is from genome assembly GCA_904374385.1 of uncultured Clostridia bacterium. Taxonomy (GTDB): domain Bacteria; phylum Bacillota; class Clostridia; order Christensenellales; family Borkfalkiaceae; genus Borkfalkia. The sequence goes on from CAJFGA010000019.1 coordinate 1,864, forward strand.
CATATCCTCGCCGATCGGGTTTTTGATGCGGATCGCCCTATCCGCCTCTTCGCCGATGCGCAAAAGCGCATAATCTTTGGGAGAGATGAAGGAATAGGTGATGATCTCGTTATAATCCTGCCCGCGCACGATGCGCTTGGCGCGCTCTTCCAGCCGCTGGGCGGGCGAAAAGCCGCCGCCCGTGACCTGCGCCGTGGGCATGAAGGTGCCTACGATATGGTCGTAGCCATACATGCGTATGACTTCTTCGGCGAGGTCGGGATACCCTTCGATATCCTCGCGGTAGGCGGGCGCAATGACGGTGAGGGCATCGCCCTTGGCGGATACGTTGAAATTGAGGCGCTTTAAGATGCCCTTGATCTCCTCTTTGGGCACCTCGATGCCGAGGACGGCGTTGATCTGGGCATACGACGTTTTGACGACGGTCGGCTCGGCGATCTTCTCTTCGATGTCGAACCGGTCGCAGGCGATCGTACCGCAGCCGAGCGCTTGGATGAGATTGAGCGCGCGGTTGATGGCGATGCCGGTCGTATAGGCGTCTACACCCTTTTCGAAGCGGGCGGACGAATCGCTCTTCTGCCCCAGCGCACGGGAGGTGCGGCGGATATTGGCGCGTTCGAATTTTGCGCTTTCAAAGAGCACTTCCTTCGTTTCCGGCGTGATGCCGCTGTTCAGGCCGCCCATGACGCCCGCTAATGCGACGGGCTTGACACCGTCCGCGATGACGAGATTGTTTTCGGACAGGGTAAATTCTTTTTCGTCGAGGGTGACGATCTTTTCGCCCGCATGGGCGCGGCGGACACAGATCTCGTTCTTTTCGATGTGAGAAAGGTCGAACGCGTGCATGGGCTGTCCCAGTTCCAAGAGGACGAAGTTGGTAATGTCGACCACGTTGCTGATGGCGCGCAGCCCCGAAAGGGCGAGGCGGCGGCGCATCCACAGGGGGGACTTTTCGATCTTCAGATCGCGCACATAGTGGGCGATATAGCGGGGGCACAGATCGGGCGCCTGCACATGGACATAGACGCGCTTGCTCGTGCTGCACGAGGACGCTTCGTAGGTGAGCTCGACGGGCTTCAACGGCTTTTTGAGCACCGCCGCGACTTCGCGCGCGATGCCGTATACGCTTTGGCAGTCAGGGCGGTTGGCGGTGACGGCGATGTCGAAGATGTAATCGTCCAGCCCGACGACCTGTTTGATGTCGGTACCGACGGGGATCTCGCCTTGCAGGATGAGGATGCCATTCACGTCGGCTCCGTCATACCAGTCGTCGGTGATGCCCAGTTCTTCGCCGGAGCAGAGCATGCCGCACGATTCGACGCCGCGCAGTTTACCCTTTTTGATCTTGACGCCGCCGTGCAGCGAAGAGCCGTCGAGCGCGACGGGCACAAGGGCGCCCTCGAACACATTGTCTGCGCCCGTGACGATCTGAATATCTTCGCCGTATGCGCCGCAGTCGAGCCGGCATATTTTGAGCTTGTCTGCGTCGGGATGCTTTTCAATGCGGGTGATCCTGCCGACTACGCAGCGATCGATCTCTTCGCCGACGTAGCGCAATTCTTCCACCTCGAAACCGCAGGAAAAGAGCTTTTCCTGCAATGCCTGTGCGGAAATATCGATATCTACATAATCTTTAAGCCAACTGAAAGGTACTTTCATTGCAGAGTCCTCCTTAATCCTTGAACTGCTTCAAAAGGCGCACGTCGTTTTCGAATAGGTAGCGCATGTCGTTGATGCCGTATTTGATCATCGCGATGCGCTCCAGTCCCATACCGAACGCGAAACCGGTGTATACGTCGGGGTCGATGCCGCAGTTTTCGAGCACGCGGCGGTTGACGACGCCAGCGCCGAGGATCTCGATCCATCCCGTACCCTTACAGATGCGGCAGCCCTTGCCTCCGCAGTTATGGCAGGAAAGGTCGACCTCTACGCTCGGTTCCGTAAACGGGAAATAGGACGGGCGGAGGCGGGTCTTTGTTTCTTTGGTGAACATGCGGCGGGCAAATTCGTCGAGAATACCCTTGAGGTCGCACAGCGTGATGCCCTTATCGACGACCAGCCCTTCCATCTGATGGAACATGGGCGAGTGGGTCGCGTCGCTGTCAGAGCGGTATACCCTGCCCGGACTGAGGATCTTGATGGGCGGCTTTTTGCTCTCCATCACGCGGATCTGTCCGCACGAGGTCTGCGAGCGGAGCAGAAATTCTTCGGTGACGAAGAAGGTATCCTGCATATCGCGCGCGGGATGGTCGGCGGGAATATTGAGGGCCTGGAAGTTGTAGTAATCTTTTTCGATTTCGGGCCCTTCATAAATTTCGAAGCCCATGCCGTCAAAACACTCGATGATCTCTTTGCGGACGATGTTGACGGGGTGAAGGGTGCCCGTTTCCGCAAAGCGTGCGGGCATGGTGACATCCACGCGCTCGCTCTTGTAGCGCGCTTCCAGCTCTCGCTTTTTGAGCGTTTCCTCCGTTTGGGCGAACAGTTCTTCCGCCCAAGAGCGCACCTCGCTGACCAGTTTGCCCATAGCGGGGCGGTCTTCGGGCGAAACGTCGCGCATCCCTTTGGACAGCGCGGAGATCTCGCCCGTTTTGCCGAGGTACTTCATTTTCAATTCGAACAGTGCTTTGCGGTCTTGCACTTGACCGATCCCCGCGCTGAGGGCGCGGCGGATCTCTTCCAATTTTTCTTGCATCGTTCTATCTCCAAAAAATAATTTTTTTCATTGTGGCCGGCAAACTTATGCGCCTGGCGGATAAGGGAAAAACTCGTTTTCCTTTCCATCATAATCGGATACTTTTTTCACATGCCCTCATCAGTCACCTTCGGTGACAGCTTCCCCTAAGGGGGAAGCCCTTTTTTATTTGTTCGGTCACATGCAGTGACTGCCCCGAGAAGAAGCCTTTTTGCCGCATGATCGGCCGCTTTTCGTGAAAGCCCAAAGCGGAAACCGCTGTTTTTTCCGGCGGCCATCGCGGGTTTTTGGTATACAAAAAGCCCTGCGAGACTTGCCGTCTCACAGGGCGCTGTTCTGGCGCGGTACCACCTATGTTCGCGAAAAAAAATTCCGCCTCGTTACCCGCATAACGCGCGGGATGCGGCTTCCCCTACTGTTACGGGTTCAGGGAAACGGCTCGAAAGGGAATAACAGGGCGCGCTCTACGGGAAGCTTTGCAGCCGACGGGCCTCCCTCTCTGCGAAGTGCGCATTTGCCTTGTCTGTCTTTGTCACAGCCTTTGCAAATGTTTTTTTATATCTTAAACCAAAACGGGAGAAAAGTCAACAAAAAATACGCTCTAAACATATTTAATCCCCTTTTTACGCGTTTTTACGCGCCGAGACGGTAACCGTCGCCGAAGATATCCGTGCCGAAGATGGCTTCGGGCACCTCGCCCACGATGACGCTTTCTGCCGCGAGCACTTCGGTGACGGTGACGACGTCGCGCGTGCCCGAGGGCATGACGACGCTGACCGCCGCTTCAACGTCGAGATAGACGGAATGCAACGTCTGATTGATGCCCGCGCTCGCAAAGGAGGAACGGAAAGAACAGGCGACGCTGCCGATCGAAATGATGCGGAAAGTTACCTTCGGTCCGAAGCCGGCGAGGTATTCGATGCCGGTAAACGCGCCGAGAGGCACTTGTATCCCCTCGGCGGCGGCATCGGAGATCTTTGCCATGGAGACGCTCGCCGTCGTGCGGGCAAAGAGGTTGACTTTGAGAGAATTGGATTCTATGGCGACGATCCTTCCGCTATCGTCGTAACGGACGGTGACGAAGGAGGCGTATTCGGCGCCGGAGAGTGTTTCGGATACGGCTTCGTTGACAGCGGCGACCGTCATCGCGCGGATGGATGCTTCGCTCAAATCGTATAGTATGCCGGCGACATTTTTCTGCAAATAAACGGTGACGGCGATGAGCGCCGCGAGGAGAACGACGGCGATGCAGAACGCTTTTTTGCGCGAGGATAGTTTATTCTTCTTGTGACCGCTCTTTTTATAGCGGAATTCGCTCGCATATGCCATACCCCATTGTATGCGGCGCGCCACGCTAAATATGCCCCTGCGCGCGGGCGGATACGCCGACAGATATTACAATTTTATTACAAACGCGTGACAAAATGCCGTTGATTTCGGACAGGGATATCGTATATAATAGAAGCGACCAAGACGGCCTGCAGACGGCGCGGGCGCGGACCGGGCGATTTTGCGCTCGATACGGCGCGCATACGGATACCCGGCCCCATTGCTGCTTTATGTTTTGGTTTCAATTCTATGGATCACTCTTTTACCATTTTTCCATGCGAGGCGAGCCGCCCGATATTCGATCGGGCGGCTCGTATTTTAAACTATATCAGATCGCACAAGAGCATCAATATCGGAATAGTCACGATACAAAGCACGGTGTTCAGCAAGGTCGCCGCCGCGGCGGTTTCCCTGTCGCCCCCATACATTTCGGCAAAGTTGAGCGCGCTTGACGCCGTGGGCATCGCCGCAATAATAAACAGCGAAATGATCACATATCGATCGATCGGGACGAGAAGCCCGATCAAAAGCATCGCGCCCAAACTTAACAAGGGCGATACGATCAGCTTGACGAAGGCGACCAAATAGACTTTGGGGTCATCTAATATTCCCGGCTTATCGGCAGGCTGCCCGCCTTGCTCCGCGGGCGGAGCGGCTGCAGCCGCATCGGGCGCGGAAACATCGGACGGGGACGAAACGGGCTCTTCATCAAACACTTCGCCGGAGGGAACGGCGGCACTTTCCTGCCATTCCGCTGCGGCGGCAAACGGCTGTACAGCCGGCGCCCGCTTTTTGGTGCGGAACAGATGCATATCGGCCAAGCGTATGCCCAAAATAATCATGGAGAGGGGCAACGTCATATTGCCGAGATAAGAGATCGGCGTCATGACCTGTTCGGGAATACGGACGTTCAAAAAGAAGAACGGGAGGGAAATGATGACCGCAATGGTGGGCGGATTGAGGAGGATTTTCAAAGGATTGATCCTCTTTTTTTCGCCCGTGATGGCGAACACGCCGAGCGTCCATGTCATCGCATTGAAGGCGATATTGTAAACGACGGTATACAGCACCATATCGTCGTTGCCGGGAAAGAGCATTTCCATGACTGGGATGCCCATAAATCCGACATTGCCGAGATAAGAGGAGGCAACGCACGCGCGGCGCGACGCCTCCCCTTTTGTTTTACAAAATATAAGTTTTGCCGCAAAATATACGAGCAGCTGCAGCGCTACCGCAAAGGCGAGCACCCATGCAAAATTGACGAGCATGGAAGCGCTGAACGGCTTATTGAATAGGGACGACATCATCAGGAAAGGCTGCGCAATGTACAAAAGCAGTACGGCCAACAGGCTTGCCGCCTTGTCGGGCAGAAGTTTGGTTTTGCGGAGCGCAAAGCCCGGCACTGCCAGCACGACGATCATGACGACGTTGATGAACGTTTGCAGAAAAGCCATCGTTTTTACCTTCCAACGATATTATCGTCATTTTTCCCATTATCGCATAAAAGCGCTGCGGCCGCAGTGATGATTTTTGCGGCCGCTGTAAGGATCATTTTCTGTTTTTGCGTTTGGCAGCAAGATCGCTGCTTTCCTCTTTGCCTTCTTCGGATCCGCCGGCGGCGTCTGCCGCCTTTTTATCCTTCGGCTTGATCAAGAGCAGGACGATGATGCCGATCAGGCAGGCACCGCCGATGCAGATGAATACGACGGAAAGGACGTTGTTCTGCAGCCAATATGTTTCGCCGGGGAGCGTATCGGCGCGGGAAGAGACATTTGCCACCACTGCCTGCGTCTTTGCAGACGTGCTCAGGCCGCTGTCATAAGCGCGCACCGTCACGCCGAAATAGCCAGCCGTTTTGGGGACAAAGGAGAGGGATGAGGCGCTCCACGATTCGGCGTAGTCGCTCTCTTCGTCTTCATCGTCCGTTTCGACGATCTCAACCCAAGTGCCGTAGGTGCAGGTGCCGTCTTCCTCCATAGAGAGGAGAGAGGCGCGCAGGTCAGCCTGCGAAATGGTCTGCCCCTGATATTCGCTGTTGAGCACGAGATAATAGAGCTTATACTCCGTCACGGGCGAAGTGAGCGAATCGGAAAGGGAAATGATCTCAAAGGAATCAAAGCTATAGGTGATATCGATATATCCGTCATCCGCTTCTTCCGGCTCTTCGATGGTCAATCCGCCATACTTCACGGTAAAGCTAAAGGTCGGGATGTTGGTCACCGTCCAAATATTGCTCGAAGAAATAGTGCTGACGGAGTTGCCGTTTTTGTCTGCAACTTCGATCGCGTTGCCGAGATAGTTGACGGGTACGATACGGAATTCATATGTTCCCTCTGCCGTCAGTTCGATGCGCAGTTCATCATAGGAAAGCCCGGTGCTGCTCTGCGTATCCGCACTCTTCGTTCTCCAATAGAGATCAAAGGTCATGTCGGTATAGCCGCTGGTCTCGTCGTCGATATAGGCGCGCAGGGAAGGAATATAGAAGTAGGCGCCGGTGCCGACCTGGATGCTGGAAACGGTGATGCTGCCGTCTTCCCCCTCCGTTTCTACCTGAGAAGCGGCGGTAACGAGCGCCTGATATTCGGCGATGTCGTTCGCGCCTACAGTGGAAGGATTGCCTTCCGCGTCATCCTCAGCGGTCGTATCGTTGAAAGTATAGGTGGGTTTATCGCTGACCGAACCGGGGCGAACCACGCGCACATAATTGTAACCGCCCTGCTCGGCGAGCGCAGCCGCCTCTGCATACCATTCTACGAAATAATAGGCGCTGTTGTCACCGTCGGTCAATTCAAACGCGACGCTGAGATATCCTTCGCCGTCCGTGCCGAGGGTCGCAAAGTCGCTTTCAAAAAAGCGCTTGTCAGAATCCATTTGCTGATAGGTCGTTTCGGCATCCTCGTCTTCGGAATCGAAGCCGACGCGGGGATTTTCCGCATCGTATGCGTAATAATGGCGGGTCGTCGTGACGGAAGTGTCGAGCACGTCGATCGTGACATAGTCGAAGTCGAGCTCGGAACCGAGGACAAACAACTTGATGTCGCTGTTGATGACGAGCACGGGCGCCTGATCGTCGAGGACGCTGCCGGAATCGTTGAGTGCCAAGGACTGCCCGTTCAGGGAGCGGAGGACAAACAGCTGTTCGGTGCTGCCTTCCGCGAGCTGTACGTTGAAAGTGAGCGGAGTCATGGGCGTATCGGCGGAAGAAGAGGCATAAGCCGCATAATATCTGCCGATATCGGTGAACTCACCGGCCTCTGTGCCGTTGACGGATACGGTGAAAGCGCCGTCCGCATCGGCGGTAAAGGCGACGTCGACGACGCCCTCCTCTTCGCCGGCGGGCACGTCGATGGCATCTGCGCCGTTGACGGATACGTCGAGCGCGCCGTCATCCCCTACCGTAAATTCGAGGGCGTTGGAACTTTTGCTCTCTTTATTGGAGGAAAAAGGATTCGCCTCCATCGTCATTGTGAAAGTTTCGAAATGATAAGTATCGCCGAAAGAAAACTCCGTAGAAAAATAGGAGGGCGCGCCGTCGGCGCCGGCAAACCATTTGAGCGCGAGATTTTTCCTGTAGTAGATATTCGCATTGTCGGACAAGTTATAGGCGATATAGCCCTGATCCGTGTTCGTCGACGCGTTCGAGGTGGAAAAAATGTTGCTCGGCGTGTAGGTCGTCTCTGCTGCGGCAAATACCCACGATACGCAGGCGAGCGCCATAGACAGCGCGAAGACCGCCGCAAGACTTAAAATTTTGAACTTATGCCTTTTCATTGCTCTGATTGCTCCCGTAGCAAAATTGAAATGGTAACGGGAGCGCGTTCCCGCATTCTCCCGTTTTATGCTTGTACTTTATCTATTTTACACTGTGGCGGCATATTTGTCAAACGCATTTTTCCGCTTTGCGGTAAAAATTTGACAATTCACAGCCTTTTTGCCGCCTTTTACGAAATTGTCACAATTCCATGGCTTTGGCCAAATCGAAATTCTTCCAAGGAATGTTTTCGGCGGGCGGCTCCAGCAAAAAGCGCAGCCGCTCTTTGGTGACGGGATGGGTGAAGGACAGGGAATACGCCCATAGGGCGAGATTGCCCTTTTTGGCGCTTTCGCCGCCGTAGCGCATGTCTCCGTAGACGGGGTGCGAAATGCCCGCCATCTGCACGCGGATCTGATGCGTCCTGCCCGTGTGCAGCTTGATCTCCGCAAGGCAGTACCCTCCCTTTTCTTCCAGCACTTTGTAATCGAGGGAGGCGAGTTTGGCGCCGTCCGTCGTCTGCGTGCAGATATACACCATATTGTTGACGGGGTTCTTTTTTAAATAGTTGACGAGGGTGCCCTGCGCTTCCTTGGGAACGCCGACCAGCACGGCGAGGTATTTTTTCTCGAAATCGCCGCTGCGCATCTGTTCCGCCAGGCGGGAAGCCGCTTTGCTCGTTTTGGCAAAGACCATGATGCCGCCCGTGGGCCTGTCCAGCCGATGGATCAGCCCGATATATACGTTGCCGGGTTTATTGTACTTTTCCTTGACATAGCGGCGCACCTGATCGAGCATGTTGTCGTCGCCGCTCTCGTCGCCGCAGGAAGGCAGCCCCTGCGGCTTCATGACGACGATGATATGATTGTCTTCGTGTAAAATGGTGAGTTCATCCATGGACGAAAATCCCTCCTGCGCCGCAGGGGAGCGGAATGCCCTCTTCCGTGGCGATACCGACCTCGTAGGCGTCGATCTGCCCTCTGTGCTTTTTCAGGCAGAGTTTTAAGATATTGTGCAGGACCATGGGCTGCAGCCCTGTCGTATAGCTGTTGATGAGAAAGAAGAGCGGATCGGGCGAGAGCACCTGTTCACACAGTTCCACGAAGGGAAAGAGGCTCTCTTCGATCTTCCACATTTCGCCGCCCGGCCCCCTGCCGTAGGAGGGCGGATCCATGATGACAGCGTCGTAACGGTTGCCCCGGCGGATCTCGCGCTGCACAAATTTTTTACAGTCATCCACGATATAGCGGATGCCGCTCGCGATGCCCGAAAGGCGGGCGTTTTCGCCCGCGCGCTCGACCATTCCCTTTGCAGCGTCGACATGGGTGACCTCGGCGCCCGCCTTGGCGCAGGCGACGGTCGCTCCGCCCGTATACGCGAACAAATTCAAAACTTTTACGGGGCGGCCCGCGCCTCTGATGAGGGACGACATGAAGTCCCAATTGACCGCCTGCTCGGGGAAAAGCCCCGTGTGTTTGAAGCCCATCGGCTTGACTTTGAACGTGAGATCACGGTAGCCGACCGTCCATTCGTCGGGCATGGGCTTTTTATATTCCCAGGCACCGCCGCCCCTGTCGCTGCGCTTATAGACGGCGTTAATCTCGGGATAGGAGAAGAGATCCCGCTGCGCCTTCCAGATGACCTGCGGATCGGGGCGCAGAAGGACGACATTTTTCCACCGCTCCAACTTATAGCCGTCGCCCGTGGCGAGGATGGTATAGTCTTTCCAGTTTTCCGCAATTTTCATAGATCTGACTGCGCCTTGACCACGGTCAGCGTCGTTTTGTCGCCGACGATGTCCCATTCCTTCGTATATCCTTCGGCAGAGCCGCACGCGATGCCGTCGGCAAGGACGATCTTCGCGATCCCCTCTTTATGGCTTTCCAAAACCTTCGCCGCGTTTCCTTCCGCCGTATAATAGACGCGGATGCGGTCGGTCACTTCAAAGCCTGCCTCTTTGCGCATCGTCTGCAATTTGGAAACGAGTTCGCGCTCGACGCCCTCGTCGATGAGCGAAGGGGTGAGCGCCGTATTGAGGGCGACCGTGATGCCCTTGTCGGAAGCGGAAACGAAGCCCGCGGCGCTTTCTGTGGAGATGAGAAGATCTTCCTCGGAAAGCTCGACGGGCGCACCGCCTATATCCGCCTTAAATACGCCACCGTCCTTCACCGCGGCGACGACCGCCGCGCCGTCGCAAGATTCGAGAAAGGCGCGGATGCCGTTCAACAGTTTGCCATACTTAGGCCCGAGCGTCTTCATCTGCGGCTTCAATTTATAGGTGATGAACGCGCCGGCGTCCTTCGCCTCTCTATATTCTTTAATGTTCAATTCGTCGAGGATAACTCCCTTGAGTTCTTCGTTCAAATCGAGGTCGCGTTCGGAAACGACGTACATTTCGGAGAGGGGCTGACGGTTTTTGACATTGCCCGCATTGCGTGCGGCGCGGCCGAGCACGACGATGTCGAGCACCGAATCCATCCCCTTTTCAAGATCGGCGTCATACGCGCTTTCGTCCGCGGCGGGGAAGGAACACATATGCACCGATTTGGGCGCATCCTTATAAAACGCAGGCACGAGATTCTGATACATCTGTTCGGCAATGAACGGCGTAAACGGCGCGGTCAGCTTGGCGAGGGAGACGAGCACGGTATAAAGCACGGTGTACGCCGCCGCCTTGTCCTCCGTCATGCCGCTGCCCCAATAGCGTTCGCGGCCGCGGCGGACGTACCAATTGGACAGGACGTCTACAAATTCCTGCAGGGCACGGGCGCTGTCGGTAATGTCGTATTCGGCAAGCCCCTTGTCCACCGTTTTGACGAGGGTATTGAGCTTGGACAGGATCCATTTGTCCATCAGCGTCAGTTTGCAGGTTTTAAGGTCGAATTTCGAAGGATCGTAACGATCGATATCGGCATACAACACGAAGAAGGCATAGGTATTCCACAGGGTGCCGATATATTTGCGCTGCGCCTCGGAGACCGCTTCCGGATAGAAGCGGGAAGGCAGCCACGGCGCGCTCGAAGTATAGAAGTACCAGCGCACGGCGTCGGCGCCCTGCTTGTCGAGCACGCTCCACGGGTCGACCACGTTGCCCTTGTGCTTGGACATTTTGACCCCGTTTTTATCGTTGACGTGCCCCAAAACGATGCAGTTTTTGAAGGGCGCTTTGCCGAAAAGGATGGTCGAGATGACGAGGAGCGTATAGAACCAGCCGCGCGTCTGATCGACCGCCTCGCTGATGAAGTCGGCGGGGAAAGTTTCGTCGAAGAGATCCTTGTTTTCAAACGGATAATGGTACTGCGCGAAGGGCATAGAGCCGGAATCGAACCAGCAGTCGATGACCTCGGGCGTGCGCTTCATCGTGCCGCCGCATTCGCATTCGAAGGTGCAATCGTCTATATACGGGCGGTGCAGTTCGATGTCGCCCTTTATGCCGCACTTTTCTTTGAGTTCGGCCTTGCTGCCGATGACGTGCACCTTGCCGCACTTTTCGCATACCCAGACGGGCAGCGGCGTACCCCAATAACGGTCGCGGGAAAGGCCCCAGTCGATGACGTTTTCGAGGAAGTTGCCCATGCGGCCCGTTTTGATCGTTTCGGGCATCCAATGAACGGAATTGTTCGCTTTGAGCAGCTCGTCTTTGACGGCGGTCACTTTGATGAACCAGCTTTCGCGGGCATAATACAGGAGGGGCGTGTCGCACCGCCAGCAATGCGGGTAGCTGTGCTCGTAGGCGAGCTCTTTGAACAACAGCCCTTTCTGTTTGAGCAATTCTATGATGCCCTTGTCCGCTTTTTTGACGAACGTACCTGCAAAATCCGTCACGGCGGGTTTGAAACAGCCGCGCTCGTCGACCATATTGACGACGGGAAGGCCGTATTTTTGCCCGACGCGGTAGTCGTCTTCGCCGAAGGCGGGCGCGATGTGTACGATGCCCGTGCCGTCGGTCAGGGTGACATAGCCGTCGCACACCACATAGTGCGCCTTTTCGCGGTAAGAGCCCTCCGCATAACGGAAGAGCGGCTCGTATTCCGCGTATTCGTATTCCTTCCCCTTTTTAACGGAAAGAGTCTTGCAATTTTCAAACAGTGCAGGCACGAGCGCCTGCGCCAAAACGTAATGCGCACCGTCTTCCGCCACGATTTCGGCATAATCCTCGTCGGCATTCATGCAGAGCGCGACGTTGGAAGGGAGCGTCCAGGGGGTCGTCGTCCAAGCGAGAAAATAGGAATTTTCCTCTCCTTTTCTCTTGAAGCGGACAAAGACGGACGTTTCCTTGACGTCCTTATATCCCTGCGCCACTTCGTGCGAGGAGAGCGCCGTGCCGCAGCGGGGGCAATAAGGGACGATCTTGTGCCCCTTGTAAAGCAGGCCCTTTTTCCAGATCTCTTTGAGCGCCCACCAGACGGATTCGATGTATTTATCGTCGTAGGTGACATACGGGTTTTCCATATCTGCCCAATAGCCGACGCGTTCGGACATCTTTTCCCATTCGCCCTTATACTTCCAGACGCTTTCCTTGCATTTTTTGATAAACGGCTCGATGCCGTATTTTTCGATGTCCTGCTTGCCGTCCATGCCGAGGGATTTTTCCACTTCCAGCTCGACGGGAAGGCCGTGCGTATCCCACCCCGCCTTGCGGAGGACGTGCTTGCCCTTCATCGTCTGATAGCGGGGGATGATGTCCTTCATGACGCGCGTGAGGATATGCCCGATGTGCGGCTTTCCGTTCGCCGTCGGGGGGCCGTCGTAGAAGGAGAACTCCTCTCCCCCTTCGCACTCTTTGACGCTGTCTTCAAAGACGTGATTTTCCTTCCAAAATTCGATGACTTCCTTTTCGCGGTCGACAAAATGCATCGACGTGTCTACCTTTTTATACATCGCCTGTCTCCTGAAACTTTTTTTCCAAAAGAAAAGCCCTCTCGTTTTCGGAAAACAAAAGGACCACCAAAACATACAAACATACGCTCATTTTGATAACGCGGATCAGATACCGCGCGCGGAACTACGCTCCCTTGACAAGGATCTCGCCCCGCGGGCCGAACGGTGATACCGGTATGCGCCCCGAACGCCGCCTTGCACCTGACCGCGGCTCTCTTTGGAACGGGCATCGCATACGGCTTGTCCTTCGTGCATGCCGTATTTATATTCCGTACTATTTTAGCAGGAAGCGCGCCTTTTGTAAAGCGATTTTGCGCGCATTGGCGAAATCGGCAGATTTTTTTGCGCGTAACCGGGGATATCAGCGGTAATCTTCCAAAATTTTGTTGACCTCGACGAGGTCCGCGGGCGTGAGAATGTTCTCGACACGCTCCCCCGCCGCACCGTGTTCGCTGACGAGGACGGCGAGAAGTTTTTTATTTTCTTCAAAGGCGGCAAGGATATCCTGCAAGGTATTGTCTTTGCTCAAATACCGATAATAGGTAAAGAGGTCGCTCTCGCGCAAAATTTCGCCCACGGGCGTATTCGAGGAAAACTCGTCTAAGCTGCCGCCCCTTTCCAAAACGGCGCCGAGCGCTTTAATGATGCGGCGGTTATTGACGATGCCGACCATCCGCTTGCCGCGGTAGACGGGAAGATTGGAAAAATTGGTGCGCGCAATGAGCATGACAGCCTGTTTGACGCTGATCGCATCGTCCACGCTGACGATCTTTTTCGAGCGGATACAGTCGCCGATGCGGGGCGGCGCGCAGAGCAGTTTTTCGATGCGGCGCATTTCGACGACCGTTTCGTCGCAGGGAACGGCGATGATGCGCCCGTCCGTACTTTGGTGAACGATCGCGTTGCGCAGGCGCGCATAATCGACGAGATCGCTTTCATACTTGCGGATGACGGAGTTTTCCGCCGCGCTGCGGCGCACCATGTCGGAAAAGGACTGCGATGGCTTAAAGTGATACAGCTGGCGCAGCTGCGCATCGATCTTGTTATAGGCGTCTAGAAATTCGCGGGCGTTCTGCTTGTCCATAGATTCTCCCCTTTTGTGCGGCGTTTTTTCTATTATACCATAAACGGCGGCAAATGCAAGCGCCCAGCCGTTTTTTTAGAAATCGGCGGGCATACGGCGCGCGAAGCCGCGCCTTCTTCCCGATACGACGTGGTATTCCCGCGCGGGCGCGACGGTATAGTCGCACTCTTTTTTGGGTGAAAGCAGGGCGATTTCTCCGGTCACGGAGGCGACCTGCGCCATGCCCGCCGCGCACATCGCGATGGGTACCCCCGACACGAAGGCATCCGCCCGCAACATGAGCTGGGGAACAAAGTCGCCGATCTCTTCAAACAGGCTGACGATGATATCCGCATCGCACAGGGAGAGCATTTGGGCAATTTCGGGGAAATAGAGATCTTCCGCGATGAGAATGCCGATCTTGCCCGCTGCCGTTTCGTACACCTTGAGCGCGCCGCCGCTCTTGAAATCAGAGGAGTCGATGGCGCCGAGCATATCGGATACCCCGAGAATGCGGCCGCGGTCGGCGACGGCGGCGCTCTTGCGGCGGATGCCGCAGGAATCGGTATAACAGCCCGCGACAACGGTACACGCCGCTTCCCGGCTCAAAATGGCGGCGTCTTCCAGCTTGGAAGTCGTACCGCTCAATTCGCGCGCGTAATTGACCTCGCCCAGACCGGAAAAGCCGAATACGAGTACGTCGCAGGCGGGCGCGCGTGATGCGTCCCAAAATTCGTTGAGCGTACCTTCCGTCACAAAATGAATCCTCATCGCCCTCCCCTCCTCTCCATTATATTGCGGCGGCGAGCAAAAGGTGCCTTTGTTGTGCACTTTTACCGATTTTGTCATTTCGCTATATAAACATTTGATATTTACAGCGCGGCATGGTATAATAGCAACCGTAATCTCATTACAAAAAACGGAGAATGTATGCAACGAAAAATACGCCTTACCCCGGTAAGGCTGCTCGTGCTCGGTTATCTTGCCGTCATCATCATCGGCACACTTTTGCTCATGATCCCTTTTTCATCCAAAATCACGGGCTCGGCATCCTTTATGGACGCGCTGTTCACCACCGTATCCGCTTCCTGCGTGACGGGGCTGATCGTGCAGGATACGGCGAGCCATTGGACGATCTACGGGCAGATCGTGATCCTGCTCCTCATTCAGATCGGCGGCATCGGCTTCATGACCGTCGTGTATACGATCTTGAAGCTGGGAGGCAAAAAGATCGGGCTGAAAGAGCGTACCTTCATGCAGGAGGCGGTCAGCGCGCCCAATTTGAGCGGCATGGGGAGGCTGACGACGACCATTTTGATCGGAACCCTCGCCTTCGAGGCGCTCGGCGCCTTTGTGCTCTGCTTCCGCTTTGTGCCGGACTACGGATGGGGCGAAGGGATCTGGATGGCTGTATTTACTTCCGTTTCCGCATTCTGCAATGCGGGTTTTGACCTGATGGGCGACAAGACGGGGAATTATTCTTCGCTGACTTCGTATGCGGGCGACCCCATTGTTTGTTTGACCGTGCCCCTGCTGATCATCATAGGCGGGCTCGGCTTTTTTGTATGGAAGGACATCAAGGACAATCGATTCCACTTCCGCAAATATGAACTGCATACGAAGCTGGTCCTGATCATGACGGCGATCCTCGTCGTCGTGCCCACATTGATCATCTTTTTCGGAGAGGATTGGACGGTGTGGAGCGACAGCCCCGTGTGGTATGAGAGTTTGCTCTCCTCCTTTTTTACGGCGGTGACGCCGAGAACGGCCGGCTTTAATGTTCTTCCCCTTTCGGGTGCGGCGAGCGTGAAATCGGTCACGATCCTTTTGACCATCATTTTGATGTTTATCGGCGGATCTTCCGGTTCTACGGCGGGCGGCGTCAAGACGAACACGCTGGCGGTGCTGGGGCTTTCCGTCGTTTCCCTCGTGCGCGGCAAACGCTCGGTAGAGTGCTTCGGCAGGCGCATCGACGAAACGAACGTAAAGAATGCGGCGCAGTTCGTGACCGCGTTTTTGACGCTGATCGTAGTCGGTTCCGTTCTCTTGTGTCTGTTCGAAGCGAACAACCATCTGTGGCCGGATTCGCCGGACGTCGCGGGCATAACCGTGACGGAGTCGGTCTTTGAAGTTGTATCCGCCATCGCGACGGTAGGACTTACGACGGGCATTACGCCTCAGCTTACGATCGGGTCTCAAATCGTGCTGTGCGTGCTCATGTTTTTAGGCCGCGCGGGCTGTATGACCGTCATGCTCTCATGGAAGACCCCTTCCGCGCCGGCCGCCGAGCTGCCCATGGAAAAGGTGCGGATCGGATAAAAAAGCAAAGCGGCGCAAAAGGTTTGAAAAAACAGGCCGCACATTATGACTTTTGCTCTATCGTAAATCATCAAAAAAAGGAAAAATTTATGAAATCGGTACTGATCATCGGTCTCGGAAGGTTCGGGACGTATATGGCGAAAAAATTCACGGAACTCGGCAACCACGTCATGGCGCTGGATACCGACGAGGAAAAGATCAACGAGATCCTCCCCTTTGTGACGAGCGCACAGATCGGCGACGGCACGAAGGCGGCCGTGCTCGAATCTATCGGCATCGACAACTTTGACATTTGCGTGGTATGCGTCGGGGAAAATTTTCAATCTTCTTTGGAAACGACCTCCCTTTTGAAAGAAGCGGGGGCAAAATTCGTTTTATCGCGCGCGTCCACGGAAATACAAGCCAAATTTTTGCTCCGCAACGGTGCGGACGAGGTAGTGTTTGCCGAAAAAGAGATGGCGGAAAGGCTCGCCGTCAAATACAGCGCCAACAATATTTTCGATTATATCCAGCTTACCAACGAGTACGCGATCTACGAGATCCCCACGCCGAAATCTTGGGAGGGCAAGACCATCCGCGACAAGGGCGTGCGGGTCAAATACAATTTGAACATCCTTGCGATCAAGCGGGGCGGGAACCTGATCCCCCTGCCTTCCCCCGATTATGTATTTAACTGTGCGGAACGGCTGATCGTCATGTGCAGGAAAGCAGACATCGATAAGATCGTGCATTGACAACGGCTCGCAAAGAGGCACCGCCGAACGGCGGTGCCTCTTTGCATCAAAACAGATCGCGATACAGATCGATGTTTTTAAATTCGATGGGATATGTGCCCGCCTCGATGGCGTGTACGATCTCGACCGTCTTTTGGTTAAAGGGGGTCGGGACATGATATTTTTTTCCGTATTCGCATACCACGCCGTTGATAAAATCGATCTCGCACTGTTTGCCTTTTTTCAGATCTTGCAGCATGCTGGAAATGAGCTTGCCGTGCTTTTTCATCGCGACGGGGATCAGGGCAAACGAAATTTGCTTTTTCAGCCAACCGCCGTAATCGAACAGCTTGTCGATTTTATGCCCCTGCACCGGCTCGATGCGGATATCGGCCGCTTTGGCGACGTCGATACATTCTTTGATGATGCGTTGGGCGACACGGCGCGAGCTTTTGAGTTTGGAAACTTCGCCGAAGGTGGAACCCGTGACAGTGGAAAGCCCCGAAAATGCGCTGTTGATGAGCAGTTTAGACCAGCGCGCGCCGATAAAGTTTTCTTCCACCGTGACCGTGCCCATACATTCGAGCAGCGCCCTGACATCGTACAGATGATTCCCCTTGCCGTAAGCGCCGAGGGAAAAGGTGAGCGCAGAGGGATCTGACGTCAGTTCGGAAACCCCCTCACCCCGGAACGTGGCGCCCCAGGCGATGGCACAGCCGAGCGTCCTGTCCGCGCCGATGATCTCGGCGATCTTCGGTTCGGGAAGCCCGTTCTGACAGGTGCACAGCGCGCCGTCTTCGGCGAGGTAGTCCTTTAAAAAGGTCACGATGGCGGCATTGTCGCGCTGTTTGGTCATGAGGAGGATAATATCGTATGCCCCGCTCATTTCCGAAGGCAGAAGAGCGTTCACCTTTTGGGTAAACTCCACCGTGCCGACGATGTGCGCCCCTTTTTGACGAAGCGCGGCGACGTGGGATCCGTTGCGGTTGATGAGGTCGACCTCTCTGCCCGCTTTGGCAATATAAGCGCCGAGGACGGTACCCATCGCCCCCGCGCCGTAAATGGCAACTTTCATGAATGACTTCTCCTTTGCGGTCTGCCCCTTTATTATAACAGAAGGGCGGAAAAATGCAAGGGATTGGACGGCGCCGCGCAAATTTTATGCATATTTCCGGCGGCCGCGCCGACAGTTTCCCCTATCTTCGCCCTGCGGTATATGCCCGAAGAAATCCCGCCGACTATCGGGGGCGTTGACAAAAAACCGCCCGCACACAGGTGCGGGCGATCGGTCTTTTACGATTCCGTCTCGCGGTTTTCGGCGGCAGTACCGCCCGTATAGAGAGAAAATTCGCGTTCCAGATCGAAATCGTCGGCGCTGTCAAAGGCGGCGAGTTTGGAGATGGAAACCTCGTAAGCCGTCATCGTTTTGACCTCGTATTCGGACAGTTTTTTCTGATATTCGCGGCTTTGGATGCGCCCCGAAAGGGCGATTTTGTCCCCCACCTGTAAATTTTTGACGAAACGCGCATTTCTGCCCCAAGCGATGCAGGGAATATAGTCCGACTTGTTATAGGCACGGTTGACGGCGACCAATAAGTCGGCGATTTCTCGGTTAAAGGGAGTGGTGCGGTAGACGGGCGGCTTACAGATATAGCCGCTCAAAACGATGCTGTTCGGGTTTTTTGCGGGCGGTACGTCGGTAAGTTCGCGCACGAACACGGTGAGCATCAGGCGGGATTTGCCGTTTTCTATCTTGTTGTAGGAGCGGAACTGCCCGAAAGCGCACAGGTGCGCGCCCAGTTTTAGATCGCCGTCGGCGATCAGCCGTTCGGACACGGTTACGGGCAGGATATCCGCCTGACCCGATAGGCGCATCACCTTGACTTTCAGTTCGTAGAAGCCTTCGCCGTACACCTCGTGAGAGAAGTTTGCTTCGCTCACGATCTCGCCCATGATGAACACTTTGTTGTTCTTCTCGGTACTGTTCATAAATAGATCCTCCAAAAAGTATTTCTCGATTATACCAGCCGCGTCAAGCCGCGGAATGCTGCCTGCCGTTCGCATCGATCGTGTAATTTTCGCGATAGATGAGCTCGCCGATCGGCACGAACTCGTACCCTTTGTTTTTGAGCGTATCTAAAATGACGGGCAGCGCCTCCGCCGTATGCAGACCGTTATTGTGGCATAAGATGATGCTGCCGTTTTGTGCGCGGTTGATCACGCGCATCGCGATATCGCTCGCGGAGAGGTCTTTCCAATCCAAACTGTCCACGTCCCACTGGATGGTGTATAAGCCCATGTTCTGCGCCGTTTGTATGAGAAGATCGTCGTAGTCGCCGTACGGCGGGCGGAACAGCTCTACTTTTTTGCCCGTAATATTTTCGATCGCCTGCGAGGAAGATGTCAGCTCTTCACGGATCTCCGCTTCGCTCAGTTTAGACATATAGGAATGGGTCGTACTGTGCGTGCCGATTTCGTGCCCCGCTTCGTCGATCTTTTTGACGTATTCGGGATATTTTTCCGTCCAAAACTCGACCATGAAGAAGGTGGCGCGTACATTTTCGCGCGCCAAGACTTCTAAAATGGCATCGGTATGGTCGGTGCCCCAGGCGCAGTCGAAGGAAATGGCGACTTTTTTTTGCGCCGTTTCCACCGCGTAAACGGGAAGTTTACGCACCGTACCGCCCGTAAACACGGCGTATGCGCCCGTAGCCGAAAGGAGTATCGAGAGCGCGAGCACGATCGCCGCGGCCGCCAAAAAAAACGCCGCCGTCTTTTTTTTGAGAAGGATGATCTTCACTTTCTGTTCCTCATTTTACTAAAAAACACACCGTCGGAATTTATACGCTTTTGCCGAAAGAGGGCGTTCTTTGTAAAAAGCATGCCTCTCTTTTATTCTGTAACATATGTATATTTTGAAAACGCGCGCGATATGCAGAGAAAATAATTCTCCCCGCGGTTTACGCGGGGAGAATTATTTTACGGGCATGCCCAAAGGGGCGCCGCACTTGCCCTCACCGGAGTGATGGAGCGCTTGCGGGAGATGAGAGGCTATGTTCCTCTTTCTCCCCCTCATCAGTCGCCTTCGGCGACAGCTTCCCCCTGAGGGGGAAGCCTTTTTTGCCTTCTCCTGCCGAAGGGAAGCCTTTTCGGAGTGAAAATGATCGGCGCCCGCGCGGATCTCTCCGCGCGGGCGCCTTTGCAAAATTTTTATTCTTTAACCTTTAATTCCTATTCGCTTATTTCGTTTCGTTTACAAATTTTAATAGCATTCTATAAATTTTCTTTTTATGTAAAACGCCTTAAAATATACAGCCCCTCCATATTTTCATCATCTTCTTTATCATGATAAAAGAATATACATTTATCAATGCGGAAAATTAAATTCTTTTTCATCGTTTACTCTCCATATTCCTCGTAAAGGCACAAAATATTGAAACTAAATACACCAGTTTTTATATTTTTCTGTAGATTTAATCAAGCAAAATAGTGAGAGTGCTCGCAAGAGAAAGTCCTTGTACAAGCCAAAACACCCCTCTTATTTTAACTATTCACTTGTGAAATACACTCTCACCACTTTTGCATTCTCAACTTCAATAATTTGCCGCGTAGAGTTTATTCTTTCCAAACTCTTATGATTATGACAAACCGATACAAATAAAATTTGCCATTAAAACAAATATTTCTACTGACATGTTGTTACCCTAGGGGGAGGTACTTTAAATACTCTTTCAATTTTGTAGGATAATTTTTCCTGCGAGACATTTTACAATGTAATGAGGGGAATCGTTTTTATACTCAAAAAATCTATAAAACTCATTATTCTGCCCCATACAATCCAAAAACGCCTCTATTATTACCCCATTATCAAAAGACACATATAAATCACCTACTTCATTAATTTCTATCGATGAAACAACTGCTCCTTTGGTCAAAAACTTAAACTCCTCAAAAGAATGCTCTAATAAAGAATTTTTATAAAATTTTCTTTGAGATTTTTTTATTTCTTTTCTTGTTAACATTTCTCCGTTCGGAGCATAAAATTCATCATTATAGGTTAAAATCAATCGTTCCCCTATCCTGATTCTATAGAAACATTCGATATGCAAAACATATTTCAATTCTTCTCCAAAAGAAACAATAAAAATCCCTAAGTTTTTGCAACAATCAAAAAGTTTTTGGCCGCTCAATTTGTCGCTAAGAATTTCTTTAAATTTAATTCTTTCTTGAGAATCAAAAAATGTATAATCATGAACAGAATGTTTGTTTTGTAATCTTCTTTTTATGTTTTCAATATTCTGTTTTAATGCCTTTCTTTTATTCACTCTAATACTTCCGCGATTTATTCCAAACCAAGTAATTCACGAACGATTTTCTCTACTTCATGTTTATTATATTTTTGCCCCGTAATATAAAATCATCATGTTTTTTTACTTGTCCGCAAGGTACTTCATCGACCAGAAAGCCGCCGCCTTGCACCCCTTTTTGAGCTTGATGTTTTTGCCCTTGGTGGTGCGGTCTTCAATAGTGATATCCTCTTCGGTATCCGCCATGACGAGGGAGCCGTCATCCATCTGCACGGCGAGCTTATAGGGTACGGTCACATAGTCTGCAAACGAAACCTTGCGGCCCTTGCCGAGGTCGACGATTTTGACGCCCTTGCGGTAGCGCGCCATCGGGTCGATCTGCGAGGCGATGACCTTTTTATAGGTGTTGCCGTCCGTCGCGACGATGATCTCCCCTTCTTCGGCGATCTGCCCCGCGAACACGACTTTGTCCCCTTCGGCGAGGGCGATGCCCCGCACGCCCGCGGAAACCCTGCCCTGCGTCGGGATATCGTTCTTGTACGCGTTCAGGCACATGCCCTGTTCGGTGACAAAGAACAGCGTCGTCGTGGGCTCGGGATCGTCGAGTTCGATGCCAATGAGCTCGTCGCCGTCGTTGACCTTGCACGCCTGGAAAGCGTATTTGAGGATATTATATTCCTTCCAATCGCTCTTTTTGACGTAACCGAGGCGGGAATAGAAGAGAAGGCTGCCCTTGGGCATCTTTTCGCCCACTTCGTAAAAGGCGATGGGCTTTTCCCCTTCGAGCGCGTCGGGACAGAATGTTTTATAAGGGACGCCCTTATCCTTGAGCTTGCCGACGATCGCGTCTTCAAAGTCGATCTTGTAGCAATTGCCCATGTTGGTGAAGGAATAGACGACTTTGTCGGTACTCGTTTTCAATTCCAGGCAGAACACGTCGGAAAGGGTCGCGCGTTCGCCGAGCGTCTTATCCGACATGTTGTAATTCTTTTCGGAAACGAGTTTGATCTCGTCCGCCGCCGTGTAGAGGAGCACGCACTTTTCGACGGGGCGAACGTCGTCAAATTTTTCCACTTTGATGTCGGTGACGTCAAACACGAGAGAGCTTTTGCGTTCGCTTTTATACTGCTTTTTCAGTTCTTTCAGTTCCTCTTTGACCACGTCCAGCTGCAGTTTTTTGCTTTCGACAATGGCGGTGAGGCGGACGATGAGCTTTCTGAGTTCTTCCAGCTCTTGTTCGAGCTTATAGATCTCCAATTTGGTCAGGCGCGCCAAACGGAGATCCAAGATCGCCTGTGCCTGTTTTTCGGAAAGGTCGAACCGCTCGCGAAGGCGGTTCCTGGCAACGGGGACGCTTTCGCTCGTCTTGATGATTTGGATGACCTCGTCGATGTTGCGCACGGCGATGATCAGGCCCTCCAAAATATGGCAGCGCTCCTTTGCCTGTGCGAGATCGAACTTGGTACGGCGCAAAACGACTTCGCGCTGATAGACGACATAATGCTTGATGATATCCAAAAGGCCCATCTGCTGCGGCTTGCCGTCCGCAATGGCGACCATATTGATGCCGAAGGTGCATTCGAGATCGGTCAGTTTGTACAACTGATTGAGGATCTTATCCGCGTCGGCGTCCTTTTTGACCTTGATGACGGCGCGCATGCCGTTGCGGTCGGATTCGTCGGTGATCTCGGAAATGCCGCCGAGCAGATCCTTCTTTTCTTCGCGCAAGTCCGCGATCTTGGTGAGCAGCTTCGCCTTGTTGACCTGATAGGGAAGTTCGGAAATGACGATCAGCTTTTTATCGTTATCCCCTTCCTCGATGCTGACTTTGGCGCGCATGGTGATCTTGCCCCGCCCCGTTTCGTACGCCTGCACGAGTTCGTTGGCGATGATGTAGCCGCCCGTGGGAAAATCGGGCGCCTTGATATACTTCATCATTTCGAAGAGCTTGATCTTCGGATTGTCGATATAGGCGACGACGCCGTCGATGACTTCGCCGAGGTTATGGGGCGGGATATTGGTGGCAAGCCCTACCGCTATGCCCGACGCGCCGTTGACGAGCAGGTTGGGGAACCTTCCCGGAAGGGTTTCCGGTTCTTTTAAGCTGTCGTCAAAGTTGAGCCCGAAGCGGACGGTATCCTTTTCGATGTCGCGCAGAAGTTCGAGAGCGAGCGGCTCTAAGCGCGCTTCGGTATAACGCATCGCCGCGGCGGGGTCGCCGTCGACCGAACCGAAGTTGCCGTGGCCGTTGACGAGAGTCATGCGCATATTGAAATCCTGCGCCATGCGCACGAGCGCGTCGTAAACGGAAGAGTCGCCGTGGGGGTGATATTTACCCATGCAGTCGCCGACGATGCGCGCGCATTTTTTATGCGGCTTGTCGGGCGTAAGCCCCATGTCGTACATGGTGTACAGGATCCTGCGCTGGACGGGCTTCAGGCCGTCCTCCACGCGGGGCAGGGCGCGATCGAGAATGACGTACTCCGCATACGGGAGCATCGAACCGGGCAACACCTCTTCGAGCGGGGTCAGAAAGACCTGACCGGACTGCTCTGCGGGAACGGGAAGATCGTTCTCTCTTTTATCCTTACGTTTAGCCAAAATGTTTTCCTCCCGTTAAATGTTGACCCTGTCGATAAAGGTATCGACTTTGTTGAAGTTTGCATTGCGCGCCAAAAATTCTTTGCGCGCCTCCACCCTGTCGCCCATGAGCGCGGTGACCATCTGTTCCGCTTCGGCGGCATCTTCAATGTTCACTTGAATGAGATTGCGGCGGGCGGGATCCATCGTCGTTTCCCACAGCTGTTCGGCGCTCATTTCGCCGAGACCTTTATAGCGCTGGATCTGATAGCCCTTGCCGACGATGTCGATCTTTTTTTGCAATTCCGCATCGTCGTAGGCATATTCCGTGATGTCCTTTTTGTATACTTTGTAGAGGGGCGGCATGCCGATATACACGTTGCCGTTATTGATCAGTTCGCGCATGTAGCGGAAGAAAAACGTCAAGAGGATACAGCGGATGTGCATGCCGTCTTGGTCGGCATCCGAAAGGATGATCACCTTATGAAATTTGAGCTCTTCCATGTCGAAATCGGAGCCGTAGCCCGCGCCGAGCGCGGAGATGATGGTGCGGATCTCCTCATTGGCGAGCACTTGGTCGATGCGCTTTTTTTCCACGTTCAGCGGTTTGCCGCGCAGGGGCAGGATCGCCTGCGTCTGCCGGATACGCGCCTGTTTTGCCGTGCCGCCCGCGGAATCTCCTTCGACGATAAACAATTCGTTGAGTTCGGGTTTTTTGCCCGTACATGCGGCGAGCTTGCCGACCAACGTGAGATTTTCGATGGAGTTTTTGGCGCGCGCGACTTCCTTTGCCTGCCGCGCAGCGATGCGCACACGCGCCGCCGCCTGCGCCTTTTTGACGATCTCGTCGAAGGTGCCTTTATTCTTTTTATCCTGAAACAGTTCGTTGATCCCTTCTATGGTCGCCGTTTCCACGGGCTGACGCGCTTCGGGATTGCCGAGCTTCGTTTTGGTCTGCCCTTCGAACTGCACGTTCTTCATCTTGATGGAGAGGATCGCCGTCAGCCCCTCGCGGAAGTCGTCGCCCATGAGGTTCTGATCCTTCTCTTTGAGCGCGCCCGTGGCGCGGGCGACGTCGTTGAGGCATTTGGTCAACCCGGTGCGGAAGCCCGTTTCGTGAAAGCCGCCCTCGGGGGTAGGGATATTGTTGACGAAAGAAAAGAGGCTCTCGGTAAAATCGGTCGTATGCTGGATAACAAACTCGATGAGAATACCGTCCTTTTCCGTCTTATATTCGAGCGGTTCGCTGTACAGGGGCGTCTTGCCTTCGTTGAGATAAATGGCGAAGTCTTTGAGCCCCCCGTCGAACTTATAATTGACGACGATGGGCTTTTTATCGTCCGGCACGCGCTCGTCCACGAGATTGATCTCTAACCCTTTATTGAGAAAAGCGAGCTCTTTGAGGCGCTTGGACACGACGTCAAAATTGAAATTGACGGTGTCGAACACCTCTGCATCCGGCTTGAAACGGATAAAGGAGCCCGTTTTATCCGTCTTTTCCCCCGTGTTGACGAGGTGCTCGTTGGGAACGCCCGACATGTACTTTTCCTTTTCTTTATCGTAATAGGAATGGAAAGACATGCGGAACACCGTACCGCGGTATACTTCGACCTTCAGCCATTCGGACAGGGCGTTGGTAACGGACGCGCCCACGCCGTGCAGGCCGCCCGAAAAGGAATAGTTATGCTCGTCGAACTTGCCGCCCGCATGCAACTGGGTAAAGACGACCTCTACGCCCGATACGCCCGTTTTGGGATGGATATCGGTGGGAATGCCGCGGCCGTTGTCCTCGACGGACGCACTGCCGTCTTTATAAAGTTTGACCTCGATGCGGCTCGCATAGCCGTTTGCCGCCTCGTCGATCGCGTTGTCTACGATCTCCCAAAGAATGTGATGCAGCCCTTTCGCTCCCGTCGAGCCGATATACATGCCCGGGCGCAGGCGCACCGCGTCCAAGCCTTCAAGGATCTTTATGTCTTCGGCGCTGTATTTCTGTGCAGCCATTTCTCCCTCCGCGTCGATGGATTATAGGCAGATACACTGCCCAATTCTATCTTGTATTATACCATATCTTGCGTTTTTTTTCAAATGAAATCGAGCGAAAAACACAATTTTCGAAAAGCAGCCGCCGCGCGGCTTTTTTTGCCGCGCGGCGGTACCACGGCACCTTTATTGCTTTTTGCGGATCGGCAACCTCTTTACGAACTCGGCGATCGCCGAAAGCCCCTCTTCGCGGTGTTCCGCTTCATTTAGAAATTCGTGGCGCGCCCCTTCGATGAGACGCACGGCAACGTCGCGCACGCCGGTCTCTTTATAATATTTGGCGAGCCGCTCGACGCCCTTGCCCATATCGCCCACGGGATCGTCTTTTCCGGAAATCAGCAAGATCGGAAGATCTGCGGGCGCGCATG
Source organism: uncultured Clostridia bacterium (assembly GCA_904374385.1). Lineage (GTDB taxonomy): Bacteria > Bacillota > Clostridia > Christensenellales > Borkfalkiaceae > Borkfalkia. The sequence goes on from CAJFGA010000019.1 coordinate 27,913, forward strand.
CGCCCTTTTTGTATAATCCCGAAAGGCCCTTGAAAAAGGATGCAAAAAAATTGTTGCTGCACACAAACTCGCAGTACGGATCGGCATGGTAGCGCTCGTTGTTTTCCGCGTCCGTGCTCAGCCATTCGCCTTCTTTGAATTTTTTTTGATAGCCGCCGAACACCGTTTTGTTGACAAACCTTGCGGGAGCGTCCTTTCCCTTTACGGCGCCGCCGAGATCGGCAAACGCCCTGCCCGCGGCGATCGCCGCGGCGTTTTGCCTGGAGCTGCCCGCGATCACCGCACCGTCTAAAAAGCGTGCGTATTTTCCAACGAATGCCTGCGTCAAAAAGGACCCGTAAGAAAAACCGAACAGTACATATTTCAGCCCTGCGTATTTTTCGCGGTAAAATTTGGCGATGCCCGCCATATCTTTGACGGTATCTGCAAACATGTCCCCTTCCGTATAGCCGAGGGTGGCTTCGTCCGTCTCGCCGTGCCCGCGGTGATCGTCTCCCACCACGATATAGCCGAGAGCGTTGAAATAGGCGGCGAATTTTTCGTAACGGCCGGCATATTCATTCATGCCGTGCGCGATTTGAATGACACCGACGGGGTCGGAGACCTTAGTCCATTCGCGGACATAGATCTGCTTTTGATCGTATGAGGTGAAAAGCATAGATAATCTCCTTTTTTACTATTGTATCTTATTTTGCCCGTTTTGTAAAGTTCTGCGCAAGATATTTCGGCATCCTATAATGATTTGCGGGAGAAAACAATATACTATATACAAAAGGAGCGCGCCATGAAAAGACTTGTGCTGACGGGCGGCGGAAGCGCGGGGCATGCGGTGCCGAACGCGGCGCTGATCCCCGCCCTTGCAAAGAAGTACGAACTTGCCTATATCGGGACGGACGGCATCGAAAAAAGAATCATCGCGCCGTATAAAATCCCCTACTGTACGATCCGGTGCACGAAATTCGTGCGCGGATTTTCGCTGCAAAATTTTGCCATTCCCTTCCGCTTTTGGAAGAGCATACAAGAGGCGGAGCGCGGACTGAAAGCGCTGCGCGCGGACGGCGTTTTTTCCAAAGGGGGATATGTGGCGCTGCCCGTCGTTTTGGCGGCGCGGCGAATGGGCATCCCCGTGCTTTCGCACGAGAGCGACCTTTCCCCCGGGCTTGCTAACAGGATCATCGCGAAGAAGTGCCGCGCAGTGCTCACAAATTTTCCGGAAACGGCGCAAAAAATAAAAAACGGCCAATATACGGGCGCGCCCATGCGCCCCGAACTGTTTACCGCAGACAGGCGCGCGGCGCTTGTAAAGTACGGCTTTTCGGGGGAAAAACCCGTACTGCTGGCACTCGGCGGCGGAAGCGGCAGCAAAGCGCTCAACGAAGCGCTGCGCGGGGCACTGTTTCCGCTATTGCAGACGTTTGAGATCCTGCACCTGTGCGGCAAGGGCAATGCCGTACAGAGTACTGCGCGCGGGTATGTGCAGCGGGAATATGAGGAGGATATGCCTTCCGCCTATGCGGCGGCCGATTTTGCCCTGTCGCGCGCGGGAGCGGGCGCGGCTTTCGAACTGATCGCACTCAAAAAGCCGACACTGTTCGTCCCCCTCGAAAACAGGCGGACGCGCGGAGATCAGGCGGAAAATGCGGCGTACTTTGCCGAGCGAAGGCTTGCCGGGGTGCTGCACGAGCGGGATCTGACGCCCGCCGCCCTGCAAAAGGCGCTCGAATCGCTCGCCGCCGATAAGGAAATGGCGCAGGCGCTTGCGGCGAGCCATATACGGCGGGGCAATGAAAGTATATTGGCGGCGATCGACAAAATCATGGAATGAACGGCGCGAACCGCTATACCGGCGATAGCCCCGATCTTTTTTAGATAGCCCCTCATCAGTCACCTTCGGTGACAGCTTCCCCCCAAGGGGAAGCCTTTTTTATAAAACAAAACCCGCGGACTATCCATGGGTTTTGTTTTATAAAAAAACAGCCCGCATCAGCGGGCCGCTTCCTTTCTCGTTTTTGCAACGGAGCCGTCAGATGAGCTTGCTCACGACGGACACGTTGCTCTTGGCGATGATATTGTCGTACTTTTCTTTATCGCGCAGATAGGTACCGGTACAAAGTATATCGACCAAATACAACTGCACGATCTTGGCGGACATGGTGCCGGCGTTGTCGGGCGCTTCGGTAAACTCGGAAGAGATCGTAATATCGGCATACTTTGTGAGAGGAGATTTGTCGCGGCTGGTCAAAACGATGATCTTCATGCCGCGCGTGCGTGCCAGCGCCGCGGCGTCGATCACGTCTTTAGTGCCGCCCGAAACGCTGAACACGATGAGCAGATCCTCTGCCCCGCAGGAGGAAAGCAAAACGTTCTGCTGGTGCGCATCCGGCTCGTACTGCACATAGATGCCCATTTTGAGCAGGCGGTTGTGCATTTCGATCGCGGCGACGTGAGAGTTGCCGACGCCGAAGCAGCAAATCGTGCGCGCCGCGGCTATGTAGTCGATGGCGCGGTCGATCTGTTCGGCGGAAATTTTATGGTAACACAGATCCAGCGAGGTGACGTAGTTGTCGCGCAAGCCGCGGATGTATTCCGACTCGCTGTAGTCGTGCGCCTTGCTGCTGACTTCCTGCGCGAGGTTCAGTTTGAACTCCTGATAGCCGCTGAACCCGAGCAGGCGGCAAAAGCGCAGGATGGTCGCCTCCGCCACGTCGAGCACCTCGGCAAGTTCGGTGATCGAAAGGTAGATGATCTTTTCGTAATTGGTCGAGCTGAGATATTCTATCAATTTTTTCTGCGACTTGGTTGCAGAGGAGCGGATCTTTTCGATCCGGCTCTCTATCGACCCGCCGATTACAGACTGTCTGCCGCGTTCGCTTGTAATATCCATGCATGCTCCCCTTTTTTTATTTAAGACAAGAATATTATACCATAAAAGAGAGGGAAAAACAACGATTCTTTCCGGTTTACACAAAAAAAACGCATGGCGAAATGCACGCGCAACAGCCATTGATTTTGGGCAGTTTTTACGAAAGTCTTCGCCGCACCGCCGAACAGAAAAAGGGCAGGCGCGGCCTTGACAGACCGCGTCTACCCTTTAACCGATTTTTTCAAAATTTTTGCGGGCAGCCTGCATTGCATGATGCCCGCTTTATCTTAAATCATTTGTTTTAAATTTTGGCTCTATTTGATACTGTATTGCATGTTTTCTGCATCATAGATAATCTCTTTGCCGTGCACTTCTGCAAAATATCCCCGCAAAAAAGCTATATAGCGCCGAAAGGTGGCAATAGAAATTTGATACTTGCCGCAGCAATCGGATATTTTGATCCCGCCGCCTTCACGGAACACATCGTACATCTGCAAAAGAATATAGCTTTTGTTCATTATTTTTTCGTTTTCATAAAGCGCTTTATATTTCTCCTTTGAATGATCGGGGACATCTGTTCCCCCTGTTGCAACTGATGACAGTATAGCACATTTTGCGACGATTTTGTTGAGCCGCGTTTTCCAAATCGGTGGAATTTTCGGCTGAATTACTGGAAAAATCGGCTGAATTCCGTTTTGCGCAGCAAAACAGAAAGATTTTTTCGGTTTTAGGGCGGTTAGCCCTCGCAATATGCATGCCGCACCCGGGCGGCTTTTATGGCGCCCCTCATCAGTCACCGAAGGCGACAGCTTCCCCCCTCAGGGGGAAGCCTTTTGTTTGCCCGGTTGCTTTTTGTGACAGACCTTAGGAGAAACCTTTTTATTTGCCGATGGTATATACAAACGGGGCTTCGGAACATGTTCCGAA
>CAJFGA010000020.1 GCA_904374385.1 uncultured Clostridia bacterium
AACCTAAGTAAATTATTTGCCAAAAAATTTTTTGTGTGATACAATATATTATGTTTGGTAACTGTGGTTAATTTTTATTCTCATTCCGCAGTAGACGGCAGATTTTTATGACGGGCGGTTCGCGTATGCGAACTATAAGGGAACATGAAAGAAAAGAAGGAATTGGAAGTGGTTGCCCTGATGATCGGGCTGTATTGCAAAAAGAAACACGCAGCGGCAAGGGGAACGCTCTGCCCCGATTGCGCCGCGTTGTTAGAGTATGTACGATTTCGGAGAAGCAAATGCCCGTGGGGAGATGCGAAACCGTTTTGTTCCAATTGCAAAATACACTGCTATCGACCGGAAATGCGGCAAAAAATCGGCGCGGTCATGCGTTTTTCCGGCCCGCGGATGCTGTTGCATCATCCCCTTATCGCAGTTAAGCACCTGATCCAGACAAAAAGGCAAAAGAGACTTTTAAAAAAGAGGAAGAAAAGAAGGCGAAAAAAGATGTTTGACAGAGAACTGATTCGATTGATCGGCGGCAACAAAAAGTATGTCGTCTATGCCGTATTGCTCATGGTGCTCGGATTGCTCGCCAATATAGGCATCACGGCGAGCATTTGCTGGGCAATATGGCTCACCATCCCGCCGCAGGAAAGCGAGGCGGTCACTTACTTATATCCCGCGATTGCGGCGGTCGCGGCGATCTTCGTACGCTATATGGCCTCCCGCTTGACGGGGGATCTGAAAGACAAGCTCGGCAGAAAGGTCAAAAAAGATCTGCGCAAGCGCACCTATGACAAAATTTTGAAGTTGGGCGTGCGCAGTACCGACGGTATGAGCATGGCAGGCCTGACGCAGGTCAGCATGGAAGGGGTGGAACAGCTCGATTTATATTATTCGACGTATTTGCCGCAGTTTTTTTTCGCGATGATCGCGCCGATCCTATTATTTTGCATATGCGTCGGCATCGATTGGCGGTTTTCCGTGGTGCTCCTCGCATGCGTGCCTGTGATCCCCGTTTCCATTATAGCGGTTTCAAAATATGCCAAGCGGGTATTTGCCAAGTACTGGGGGATTTACACCTCTATGGGCGATACCTTTTTAGACAGCGTACAGGGGCTGAAAGAATTAAAAATATTTAAGGCAGATGCGGCGCGTCATAAAAAGATCAACGCCAGCGCCGAAGAATTCCGCAAGATCACGATGAAGGTGCTCGTCATGCAGCTGATGAGTATCACGATCATGGATCTGATCGCCTTTGCCGGGGCTGGCGCGGGAACGGCGCTCGCCATCGTGGGCGTGATGCACGACGGGCTTTCTCCCGCGGCGGCGCTTTTCCTTATCTTGGTTGCGGTAGAGTTTTTTCTGCCCCTTCGCTCCTTGGGCGGGGCTTTCCATGTAGCGATGAACGGTGCGAGCGCGGGGAGGAAGATCCTTTCCCTTCTCCGTATGCCCGATCCTGTTTGGGGAATGAAACAAGTCGCCTCGCATGAACTTTCGCTGTCGCATGTCACCTTTTCTTATGACGGAAAACGCGATGTTTTAAAGGATGTTTGCATGGCTTTTCCCGAAAGGGGGATGACGGCGATCGTCGGTGAGAGCGGTTGCGGCAAGTCGACCGTCGTCAATCTGCTCATCGGCGCAAACCGCCCGCAAAAGGGGCAGGTCAGCGTGGGGCGCGACAGTTTGGAAAGCGTTTCGCGGCAGGCCTATTATGCGCAGCTCGCCGTCGTCAGTTATAATACTTATATTTTTAACGATACGGTGCGCGCCAACTTCCGGCTCGCAAAAAAAGATGTTTCGGAGGGGGAAATCTGGGCGGCGCTCAAAAAAGTCAATTTGGAAGGTTTCATCCGCGATAACGGAGGACTGGACAAAGTAATCACCGAAGACGCCGCGAACGTTTCCGGTGGGGAGAAGCAGCGGCTTGCCCTCGCCGTAAACCTCGTGGCGGATAAAGATATCTATATCTTTGACGAGGCGACGAGCAACATCGATATCGAAAGCGAAGAAATCATTATGAATACCATCAAGGAAATGAGCGCAAACAAGAATGTCGTCGTTATCTCGCATCGTCTCGGTAACGTCGTGCCCGCCGACAATATTTATTATATGGAGGACGGCGAAGTAAAGGAGAGCGGCACGCACGAGCGCCTTATGGCGGAGGGCGGCGGCTATGCCGCGCTGTATAAGATGCAGAAAACTCTGGAAGAGGGCTATAAAGAGTTTTCCGCATGGCGTGAAAACCGCCAAAGCGGCGTCCGTGCGGACGGGGAGGCGAGGGCATGAAGGAAAAACTTCGCAGGGGCGGCGTCAAGATCATGGCGAGCCTCATCGTATTGCTCGGCTCTCTCTCCTATATCATGATTTTGGCAGTATTAAACGGCGTCGTAGGATATCTGTGCGCGTTGGGCGTGACCCTGTTCGGCGCCCTGGCGATCGCCAAGGCTTTGGGGGAGACGATTGCGCTCTCTTACGGCTGGCTGATCGGGCTTGCGGTGGGCTGCGGCGTGGTGCGCGGGCTGCTGCGTTACATCGAGCAGTACTGCAACCATTATATAGCTTTTCGCCTGCTCGCGTTGCTGCGCGACAAGATTTTCGGCGCGCTCCGCATCCTTTGCCCCGCAAAACTTGAAACAAAGCAGAAGGGCAGTATCATCGCCATGATCACATCGGATATCGAGATGTTGGAAGTGTTTTATGCCCATACGATCAGCCCCGTCTGCATTGCGGTGCTCGTTTCGCTCGCCGTATTTCTCTTTGTCGGTTTTGCCGCGAGCTGGTATTTGGCGCTCGCAGCACTTCTCGGTTACATCGTCATCGGCATTGTCCTGCCGCCCGTCAACGCAAGGATCCTCCGTGCTTCCGGCGTCAATTACCGCAGGGAATTTGCCGCCTTCAATGCGTACTTTTTGGACAGCATCAAGGGCATCAAGGATATCGTGTTGCACTGCGCCGAAAGGGAACGGGAGAAGGAGGTCGATCGCCGCAGCGACGAACTTCTCGCTCAAACGAAAAAGATGAAGAGAGGCATCACCCGATCGGGCGCGGCGACGGAGCTGCTCGTGTCCGTATTTATTGTACTGACGCTCGCCGTCGGGATCCTGCTCGTGCACTTTGACGGTTTAGGAGTCGGAATGATGATCGTGGGGGTAACGGCGGTGTTCGGCAGCTTCGGGCCGGTCATTTCCATTTCCGCGCTGCCGGGCAGCCTCACGCAGACTTTTGCCGCGGGTGACAGGGTCTTGAACCTCCTCGAAGAAAAGCCCGCTGTAATGCCCGTGCATCATGGCGAGACATTCGAATATGAAAGGCTGGACGTCGCGGGGCTCACCTTCTCTTACGAACATAATACGCCCGTCTTGCAAGATGTATGGATGCATGCGCGCAAAGGAGAGATCGTCGGCATTGTGGGTGAAAGCGGATGCGGTAAATCGACCTTTTTGAAGCTTCTCTTGCGCTTTTGGGAAAAGGATGCGGGCAATATCGACTATAACGGCATCGATATCGATAAGATCGATTCGGACAACTTGCTCGATAACGTGACGATGGTTTCTCAGTCGACCTACCTCTTTGATGAGAGTATAGAGGAAAATTTGCGCATCGCCAAATCGGATGCAACACAGGAGGAGATCGAACGTGCATGCAGAATGGCGTCTGTACACGATTTTATCATGACCCTTCCGGAAGGGTATAAAACGAAGGTCGGCGCGATGGGCGACAATTTGTCAGCCGGGGAAAAACAGAGGATCGGAATGGCGAGGGCATTTTTGAAGGGCAGCGATCTCATTCTGTTGGATGAACCGACAAGCAATGTGGACAGCATCAATGAGGGCATGATCCTGCAGTCTCTCGCAGAGCAGAAAAGCAAAAAAAGCATTATTTTGGTATCACACCGCGAATCGACAATGGCGATAGCCGACAGGATTTACCGCGTCGACCGCGGCATCATGAGCGAGGTCGAATAAATGGAAGAAAAAAAGAAGACGGAAGAGCGAGACGCCGCGCAGGCGCTCATCGACAACACCAAAGAGATCGAGGCGGGTGTAACGGAGGCCCCCGCATCTTCGGCGAAAGAGGCCGGTACGGCGGACGACGAAAACAAGCTGTTCCGCAAGTACAAGATCAAGGACATCGTTTTTCTCGCGATTATGGCGGCATGCATGCTGGTCACCGGTTCGATCATGCCGCTGGTGGGAAACATTCCCCTGTTCGGTATCGTACAAGTTTGCTTGGGACTGCAGTTTTCAGTGTTTCCCGTCATCGGCATGATGAAGGTGCGAAAGGCGGGCGCATTGCTTTTCATGTCCGTGTGCTGCGGCGTCGTGCTCGTGTTTATGAGCACGGTCATGTTCGTATGCATCTTGCTTTGCGCAGTCATTGCCGAAGTTTTGACGGGGCTGATTTTTCGCAGCTATAAGAGGGACGGCGCGAGTTTGTTTGCAGGAACGGTCTTTTTTCCGTGTACCCTTCCTTTCCTGTACATATATTATAATTTTCTGTATACTTCGCAGGCGGATGACGGCACGGCGGTCAGTGCGTTTATCGGCGCAGATCCTGCCGTTGCGATCGGCATGAGTATCGCCGTTGTGTCGGTATGCTTTATAGGGGCGCTCGTCGGTATGATCATTTCGAGGGAACTTCGCAAATCGGGCGTGATAAAGAAATGAATTTTTTTCGGTACAAAAGCAAGCTTTTTCCGTTGATCGCAATCGGTGCGGGGCTGTTCATCGTCATTTACGGCTTGATCATGGCAGATGATTTGCTCGGATGCTCGATTTTTCTCGGCGGCGCGTTCGTGTGGCTCATACTGTTCGGATGCGGCAGGGCCTGCCTGCGCGCCCTGCCCGCTTTTGCCGTGGTCGCGGGCATATTTTTCGCGATTTTTTACGCGGCAACGGGCACATGGGTTGCGGGTTGGTCGATGGCGAATCGATTCGGCGCAGTATTTCTTGCCGTCGTGCCCGGCATGGGATGCGAGCCCGTCCGCATGACGCGCAGTCTCTCGCAGGTACATACGCCCCGCCCGATCACGCTCGGCATGCTCATTGCCATGTCGTTCGTGCCCATGCTGCGCGGCGAGATCCGCCGCGTGCGCGAGGCAATGAAAACGCGCGGCGCCGGCAGCGTCTTAAATCCCCGCATCTTGTACCGCGCGTTCTTGGTGCCGTTCGTCATGCGGCTCGTCAATATTGCAGACACCTTGGCGCTTTCGGTCGAAACGCGCGGCTTCGCCCTCGGAAAAGCGCCGTACACCATTTATAAAAAGGAGTGCATCGCCTTGTCAGATATCCTATTTGCCGTCGGATTGATTGCGGGCGCGGTGCTGGTGGCGGTGTTATGAGTGCGATAGAGCTGAAAAACGTAAACTTTTCCTACGACGGAAAGACAAAGATTCTCGAAAACACCGACTTTACCGCCGAATACGGGGAAGTGACCTTGCTTTCCGGTCATTCGGGGGAAGGTAAATCTACCTTAATGTATATCGTCAGCGGCATCATTCCCAACGTCAATTACGGCGAACTTTCCGGCGATGTGATCGTCGGCGGCGGGGATATCAAAGGGAAAAAGCTGGGGCACATCTGCCGCAGGGTGGGCGTTGTCCTTCAAAATGCCGATGAACAGATCATTCAGAAAATCGTTGAAGACGAAATCGCGTTCGGCTGCGAAAATCTCGCTTATCCCCCCGAAAAGATCCAAACACAGATCGAGATCGTCTGCAATCTCATGCAGCTTGACCCGAAGTGGAAGTGCCGTATTCTTTCGGGCGGGCAGAAACAGCGGCTTATTACGGCAAGCACGCTCGCGATGGGGCAGAAGATAATAATTTTAGACGAACCCCTCGCCAATCTCGATAAAGACGGCGCCGCAATGCTGATGAAAACGCTCCGCTCACTCGCTAAGGCGGGTTACTGCGTCATCGTCATCGAGCATCGGCTGGATATGGTTTTGCCCTACGTCGATACAGTGTGGCACATCGGCAATAAAACGGTTTGCAGGGTGGAGAACCGGGGGGAATATCTCGAACAGCAAACGGCAAAAATCGAAGATGATTGTCCCGCTTTTAAGGGTACGTCCTCCGTATTTTCACTCAAAAACGTTGCCTTTTCCGTCAAAAAAGAGCGCAACATCCTGACGGACATATCGCTGGAAATCCCCAAGGGAGGCAGAACGGTGCTGCTCGGCGAAAACGGCTGCGGCAAGACGACGCTCTTGCGCCTGATCGCACGGCTGTATAAGCCAACGGGCGGACATATTGTACAAAATTTGCATGAAAAATTCGGGCAAAAGCCTAAGGGCGGACGCGTTTGGTTTCAAAAAGTGGGCGTCGTCTATCAAAATCCGGATTATCAGCTGTTCATGCCCACCGTGCGGCAGGAAATCTGTTTCGGTGCCCAAAGCGAGGCATATGCCGCAAAAATTGCATCGCTGTTCGGTGTCGAACATCTTTGGGAACGGCACCCGCAATCCCTTTCCGAAGGGCAGAAGCGCCGCGTTTCCATTGCGGCGGTCGCCGCATGCGAGCCGGAGGTTCTCCTCTTGGACGAGCCGACGGTGGGGCAGGATTATGACGGCCTGCGCGCGATGGTAAAGATCCTCAATGAACTGCATATCCGTACAAATAACACTATGATCACTATCACGCACGACGTGCGCTGTGCCGAGGCATTGTGCGACAGGGCATACCTGATTGCGGGCGGCACCGTAACGCGGCGGGGCGGCAAAGAGCTTGCCCGCGACTATTTTGCAGGCAAATCATCTTGATGCCGAATTTTGACGGCGGGGCGTAGTCCCCGCTTGTTTTTATACCATTATAAAAATAATGATCGGATAACGCTTTGCGTCGGCGGAAAAAAGGTGTATAATATTCCTTGAGGGACATCCTCGGCAATAAAGGAGAAGGGATAATTATGAAAACAATGCAGGAGAGCACCATCGTCTTTGCGGGCGATTCGATCATGGATGCAGACAAAATGAACACATACGACCGCCTCGGCAACGGTTTTATCCGTTTGGTCAATGACGGGCTAAAGGCATTCCGCCCGTGGGAAGCATATAGTGTAGTCAACGCGGGCATCAGCGGCAATACGTCAGCAGATCTGCTCGGGCGTTGGGAAAAAGATGTTTCCTCGCAAAAACCCGATATCGTGTTTTGCATGATCGGCACCAACGACGTTTGGCGGCATCACGACTATATCAACCCGCCCTCGCGTTGGCTGACGCTCGAAGATTACGAAAACAACCTTTCCGCCATCTGCGAAAAGTCGGAAAACATTAAAAAGTTCTATTTTATGACGCCGTATTATTTGGAGGAGAACCGCGCGGACAGGATGCGCGCCGAAATGGATGCCTACGGCGACGCCATGCGCAAAGTCGCGCAGCGCTTCAACCGTCCCGTGCTCGACGTGCAGGCGCGCTTTGACGAATATATGAAACACCGCCCCGGCCAGTCGATCAATTGGGACAGGGTGCATCCGCAGGGGATCGGATCTATGATCATCGCGCGCATCGTTTTAGAGACGATCTGCGTCTGAGTCCCCGCGATGCGATATTCCTTTGCGCTTTTATATGCGCAGATGTACATCGATTTTCCGCGCTGCGCGTGCGTACAAAAAATAAAAACACTTATCGAAAAGCCCTGCCGGAAAATTTTGCAAAAAAATCGCCGCTGTGCGCGTTCAGTGCGCCGCGGGGTAGCTGAAAATGCGCCGTAAGGCGGCAAATTTATATAAAAATTTCGGCAAATCCGGCGGAAAAAGGCGGAGAAAACGGGGCGGATTGTGTACCCTGATAAACATGTCGCATCTATTTTAGGGGAACGTATAGCGAAATTCGGAAAGGTGAATTTCTTCACAAAAAAAATTCAATAAAGTCCTTGACAGTAAAATTTATGTTTGTTATAATATTAATGTCGATAGTGGCATATGTATACGGAATGGCGGCCGACAATGAAGCCCCAACATATTGCATAGTGCCGAAAACGCGCGGGTCTTCGACTGCGTAAATGCAAACATCGTCTGCTCTCGCGGGGAAAATTACGGAGGTGGAGAACATGGACATTTTGATTGTCGTCATATGCGTATTGTTTTTGGCGGCGCTTTTGGCAGCGCTCATCTTCAAGGCCGTGGCAATGGCTAAGCAAATGAAGCGCGACAAAGAAGAGATCGCCCAAATCCAGAACAGCGACGCATACTTGCTCGACATCGTACAGGCGGGCAAAACCGTCCGCATCGAATGCAAAGACGTGAACAGCGACAACGTGGAACTTATTTCCGCAAACGATCGCAAACAAGGGGGTGACAAGGCATGAACATGGAACTCTTTTACATAGTGATCACCATTCTGTTCGTCGTCGTGCTGCTCGTCGCTATCGTGCTGTGGATCCTCGAGTCCCGCATGGACTATAAGCGCAAAAAAGCCGTTTCCAACAAGATCGAAAGCGGCAAGGGCATGCGCATCGTCGAAGAAGGCGAGCTGTATCTGCGCGTGGTAGACGGCACGGTCGAGATCCTCGAACAGGTCGCCGAACAGCCCGTCGTGCCGGCGCCGCAGGTGTATGAAGAAGAACCGGCGCCCGTCATGCCTATGGAAGACGAAACCGCCTACACCCAGCCTGAGGAAGCGCCCGACGATACCGTCAGCGAAGAGGCGCGCGAGTACGAACAGCTCGTCAGCCGCTACGGCGAGATCACCGACCATAGCGTCATATTCGAATCGAACATGGCGGAAAAGAAGTCGTTCATCGAAAAGTACGCCGCCCTCGACCCCGAAATGCGCAACCGCTATGACGAGATCGTCGCCTATATCCTCGGCCACGAAAACTGCAAAAAGATCGAGGCCGCCCAGGCTGTCACCTTTAAATGCGGGACGGACAAGATCATGCGCGCCGTCATCAAGCGCGGCGTCGTGGTGCTCAACTTCATGCTCGCCAATACGGATCTCAACCGCTTTGTGCGCGAAGAGGGCATCAAAAAAATCAAGATCAACCCCGTCATTATCCGTTTGGACAGCGATATCGACGTCGTTCTCGCCAAACAGACGGCGGACATCACCATCGAAAATTTGCGCGAAGATCAAGACTACCGCAAGCAGCGCAGAAAGGAAATGCGCCGCCAGCGCTATCGCGAGCGCGAAGAACAGCAAAATCAGTAAAAATATTCGTTTCATCCGATAAAAAACCATAAAGGAGTGTACGCTTAGCGGAAAAAGCAATTTTATAATAGAATCAACAGACGCCGCGCGCGAGCGCGCGTTTGATTAAAATAGAATAGAAAAATATTTTGGGAGGGAACTTCAAAAAATGCAAAGCACGCATGGAAAAATGAGTTTTAGGAAGAAGTTACGCCGCGCATTCACGATAACAGAGTTGGTTATCGTCATTGCGGTCATCGCCATTTTGGCAGCAGTTCTCATTCCTACATTCTCGAACGTCATCGAGAATTCTAAACGTTCTCATGACGAGCAGTATGTCAAAGAGATGAATATCTCGCTCAACGCGTACGCCATTCAAAACGGCGCGCCGGAAGACTATGAAGAACTGATGCTCGCCCTCGCCGGAGACGGTTATTGCGACGCATCGAACCCGTTCCTGTTGGCGACTTCGCTCAAGCAGGACAATGTCTACCTCGTCTGGTATCCTCGTTCGAACTCCATTTCGCTGATTAACGTGTCTGACAGCAATTACAGCATCACGTTCAGCTCAGAAATCGGGCTCGGCAACGGCGTTTTGGTACACGACGCGCTCGGCAATTCTTCTACGCTCGGCTATACGCTCTGCTCGACGGGTACGAGCGACGGCGCATACATTGCGGGCGTCTATCGTGACTTTTATATCAATTCCGGCGGAGATCTCACTAAGTTCAATCAGAATTTTGGCAACCAGTATACGGCGGAAGCAATCAAAGACAATGTCAGCGATTCCGCTTGGGGTTCGAGTATCTCCGCGGCATTAACAAATCAAAAGTTAGGTTATACTTATTCTGCAACGATTGCAGAGGAAATCACATCGCAGGCGGCGGCCGGCTCCGCTTCTGTTTCTTTGGATATTCCTTCGACGTCCGGCGACAACGCCGTGTCGGAGGCGGTGCAGGAACAGGTCGTTCGTTCTACTTTGGCGACTCTCGTATCTGTATCGAACGATACAGATACGGCGTCTGACTTGGCGGGCAAGAATGTTGTATTCGGAAGCGGCGGTTCGAGCTTAGCGTCTGTTACGGTCGATTTGGACGGCGTTACGATGAGCGCCATTCATCCGACCCACCGCGATACGATTGAAGCGAATACGTCATTGCCTTCCAGCTACTCGGTAGACTTCGGCGGATTGACCTTGGACAATTACGAAATCACGGAAGCCTTTGTCGCCTCCGGTGCAAGCTGGCAGACGGCGGACGATAACGACTATACGGGCGGCGCATATAACTATTCGTATGGCCTGTTCGGTTCGCTGTATGCAAAACCCGGCGAAACAGTCGTGATCGAGAATTTGAACATCACGAATGTCAATCTCGAATTGGACGGCAACGCGACCGACGCGGCGGGCAATTCTGCACAGATTATTACCGACTCTGCAGGTATCGTCTGCGGAACGGCGATCGGTAACGTCACATTCCGCAATATCAATATTGACGGTACGCAGGCGGACGGCTCGCAGGGCTATATCCACGGCTATGACGCGATCGGCGGTATCGTCGGCAGGTGCTACGGCCCCTTGGAAGCAGACAAAACGACAGGTCTATATACGGCCACGATCACCAATTGCCACGTCAGCAATCTGAAGATTGCCGGTGTGCGTAAGGTGGGCGGTTTTGCCGGTATTTTCGGGCAGGGCAGCTTCCTTACCGTTACCGATTCTTCGCTGACCAATGTAGACGTGGTCGGTTTCAGAGATATCGCGGGCGATAGTGCGGAAGATCGCAAATCAACCATTGCCGGCATGTTTGTTGCACACGTCGATCTGGACGGAAATGAAAATAACCAGAACGGAACCACAGAAGCAACGAAGGTCACCTTCACAAACATCGAAGTGACGGATTGCACTTGCGTCAATTATTATGAAAATTTGAACGAAGCGGATGCTTTTACCTATTTGCCGGGCGGGCTTTGCGTTGCAATGGATGCTGACTATGATGCAACCGGCAGCGACGTAACCATGGGCAATGAAAATTATCTCAAAATTTTCGGCAATTTGGAAACGTATTACGCAAACTTGACGAATATTACGGTAAAGGACACCGCGCATAATTGGGAAGACGTGTTTGAATTCATCTATAATAAAACGGACGGCGCTAAATTTAGCGCATGGAATTCCGGCACCCCCGTATTGATGAAGGCTTCGGCGTAACGCTATTGTTTAGCGGTTCGTATGTAAAAGTTTTGTTTTGCGAGGGGCTTGCCGCAAAGCCCCTCCGAAAGAAATAAAAATTAAAGGAGAAAAATATGATCAAAAAGCTCAAAAAGGCATTTACGATCACCGAACTCGTCATCGTAATTGCGGTCATCGCCATTTTGGCGGCAGTGTTGATTCCTACCTTCTCGAACGTTATCGAAAACGCAAAAGAGAGCGCCGCTTTGCAGACAAGTAAAAATGCTTTGACGGATTATCTTGCAACGGTTACAGGCGACGATAATCCAAATAATGACGAACCCGTTGGCATGGTGTTTGTTTCGGATGATTATGCGCATGTCTATTTGAATGGTTCGCTCCACCTTATTGGTAAAGTAGGTGATTTGGCTTATTTGGATAGCTCTCTTGAGTTAAAAGGAACTGTGCCTGATGCAACAAATATAGACATCGGGACTGATTTAACGGGAGATACTATTAAAATTTCACTTGCAAAAAATAATGATGGATCAGAAAAACAAGAAGTTGACATAGCGGTTTCTTCCTTGGAACAAGGAACGGAGACAGAAGGGGAGAAGACTAAACAAGAAGAATATATTTATTTTTACAGAGTAAATGTTAATGATAAATATTATTATGGGTATTTTACTTTGGAACAAGGTAATGATCCAAGTCTTGTAACGGAAGGGGCAACGTATTCTCGTCTTTCTGGTTATAGCCAGTATAAAGTTTCAGTTACAGCTACAACAGAAAATGTTGGTGGTTGATAATGATTTTGCAAAATTTTATAAAGCAATGAGAAAAAGCGCCCGCCCGCGGGCGGGCGCTTTGCTCTCCTTGGCGGGCTTGCGGCGGGCCTTGTAAGGCGGGCAAAATGCAGAAGTAGGAAAAGGGGGTGCTGGTGTCAATGGTGCTCCTTTTTTTCATATATGGGGTAATTTGCAGATGAATAATATTTATTCAAAATATTTTCATAATTCCGGTCCCCCGCGGGGCAAAAGGGGCTTTACGCTCATTGAGCTCGTCATCACCATCGTGCTGTTTGCCCTCGTCGCGGGCTTGGTGATCTCGTTTATCACCTATATGTCTAACTTCGACTCTCAAAACGAGCGCATGCTCCGCTTTATCGAACAGTCACAGAGCGCCCGCGAAGAGGTCGATTTTTGGTTTTCCGCATATGACCGGCAGGGCTGTTCCGTCACCGCCTACGGCGACGCGCCGCAAAGCGAAGGGACTGCCGCCGTTTTGGCGCGCGCGTCGGTCGGGGGGCGCGAATACCGCATTTACAGAACGATGTATACCCCCGCCGAAGGCAGCGCGGCCGACGTGCTCGTGTTCGAATACCCGCCCGACGGGCAGTATCACGGCGCGGCGGAGGGCGATTTGCGCGTGGCGCGCGTGGAATGCGCCGCATTGGGGCGCATCGCCCTCTATGATATGGAAGGTTGGACTTTTACCGAAACGACAGATGAGAATGTAGTGCGCTTTACGATCGATATGCACGTCGACCCGTCGGCTTCCTACGCCTGCGAAATCGTAATGGCTGCACAGGGGGAGGCAGCATGAATAGGGGCACCGCAAAGCGGCCGCGCCGATTCTCGCGCGGCTACTCTCTCGTAGAGATCATTATTTCCATGGCGCTGATCATCTTGCTTTCCGCGGCAGGGTTCGCCACATGCTATGCGAGCATCGCCGTACAGCGCAATTCGCGCAATCATATCTATATTTGGAGCGCGATCGACGCGTTCCGCTCCTGTTTGGAAACCACGCTTGCGGCCGCCGATCTGTCTTCTGCGCAGGAGGATAAACTGACGGCCGTACAAACGATCGTACAAGCATATGATGCCCGCCTCGTTTTTGCGCTGAACACGCCCGCTCTGCCCACACAGAATTTTGAGGGGAGTTATGCGCTGACGGGGGCGGGATGGACGGTCACTGTTGCCGCGCAGACACGCACCGAGCAAGAGCCCGTATTGGATGCCGACGGCAATCCCGTTTTAGATGAAAACGGCAACTTTGCTGTGGAAGAAACCGTCACCGTTCTGCGCGGGCTGGAACTGAGTTATGCCGGCGCGGCGGATGGCGTGCCGAGTTATCTGTTCACCTACCGCTATTTTACGGAAGAGATCGCCGTAACAGCGACCCTCGACATGAGCGGAGAAAATTACACCCTCACGGCTGAGGGGCGGCGCGCCTCGTCCGATAGGGTCGTGTACAGCATCGAGGAGGTATACGGCGCATGAAGCAATTATTTTTTCGGCTGAAACGCGCGCTGACCATCGAGTATGCCATCATTATGATGACGCTTGTCGCCGCTTTTGCCGCGATGATCTTGACGGTCGCCGGGTCAACGAGCGTCAGCGCGGTGGACTATCGCGACTATACCGAGCGCAAAGCGTACCTCGACGAAGTCGGGCAGGCCTTTATCGAAAATACGCTGGAGGGCGGCTCTAACGACCTTCACGCGATCGAGGGCAACGAGTGGGGGTATTACATTCAATCGGACAGCACGGAACTGCGCGTTTTCCGCGGCGATGCGTCCACGCTCAACAATGTCGATCTATATGTCAGGGTAGAGGGCGGCGCGCTCGTCGCCTATGTCTACGGAACGCTATAAATAACCGAGAAAAAATATGGAACACTTTACCTTTGTCACGGCGTGCGTGCTGTTCGCCGTATTCGGGCTGTGCATCGGCAGCTTTTGCAATGTTCTCGTTTACCGCCTGCCGCGGGGGATGAACCTTGCTAAGCCCGCCTCGCATTGCCCTCACTGCGATCATAAACTCGCCTGGTACGACAATATCCCGCTCCTTTCCTTTGTGATTTTGCGGGGCAAGTGCCGCTATTGCGGCGCGCCGATCTCTCCGCGCTATTTCATCGTGGAACTTGCCAACTGCCTGTTGTGGCTGAGCGCGGCGCTCGTCTTTTACCGAGTCAGCGTCTGGTTTGCGCTCGTGTGCGCGCTGGCGCTGTCCGTCCTGCTCGTCATGGCGCTGATCGACATGGAGCAGATGTTCATTCCCGACAGTTTGCAGATCGCGCTGCTGGTGCTGGCGATCGCGGGCGTCTTTTTAGACGCCGCGCCCTGGCAGGACAAGCTGTACGGACTTCTGCTCGGCGGCGGGATATTTTTGCTGTTTTACTTTTTGTGCTTTCCCCTGTTCGGCAGGGAAGGGCTGGGCTTCGGCGACGTCAAGCTGATGGCGTGCGCGGGGCTGCTGTTGGGCTGGAAGGCGGTATTTGTGGGCATCGTGATCGCCATCGCGATCGCGCTGGTCGATATCGTCATGAAGCGCCTGACCGCGCCGCACTATAAGGGCACGCTGCCGCGGCCGGACGCGGACGAATTTGCGTTTGCGCCGTATTTGGCTTTCGGCATTGCGATCGCGCTGTTTTTCGGCAACGCCCTTGCCGATTGGTATGCGGCATTTTTTATCGTAACATAATGAGGGAAAAAGGCTTATGAAATTATTTGTCGGATTCGATATGCAGAACAGCAACATCAAGGTGATGAACGCGGAAAAACCGACGGAAAGCGCCTCGGTGGAGTATCTGCATTTTACCTCGCGCATCTTTACGGACGAATTTTTTGAAGAGGCGCAAAAACTATTGGAGGAGTGCTTTGCCAAAAAGCCTTCCCTTTTGAATCTGCCCGCCTATGTGATCCTGCCCGATCAGGCGGTGGGCTTTGAAACGTTCAACCTGCCCAACATGCAGCGCGCCAAGATGATGCAGGCGATGGATGCGGAACTTTCAAACCTATACGAAACGCGCTACCGCAATAAAAAGATCAACCGCTTCGTGCTCGCGCAAAACAAGCAGTATACGACGGTCGGGGCGATCTATTTTGATAAAAAGCTGATCGCCCAGGTCTACAAATTATTGACGGACGTCAAAGTTTTTCCGCGCCAAACGACGTACAGCGGCAACGCTTTGATGAATTGCGTCTATTCTTTCATGCCCAAGACGCGCGGCAAGAGCTTTGTTTTTGCCGATATGCACCTCGATTATACCGAGATCGCCGTATCCAGCAAGGGCAAAACGCTGGGCGTTGCCGTCATCCCGCACGGGACCTCGCTCATCAAGTCGGACAAAGTTGAATTGGAATATATGCGCACCGACCACGAAGTGGGCGAGATCGCCGTCATCAACGCGCGTGAAGTGGCAAAGGCGAAGGCGCTGACCCTTTCGGTCGACGACGAAGCCGCCGTCGACCTGTCCGTCATCCCCGAGGGGGCGACCATCAGCGACTATGCCGTGGACGCCGCCGCGCAGGCGAACGAATATTCCGGTACGCAGGCCGCCGCACGCGACGGCGAGGGGGACGATGAGGAAGAGGAGGAGCAGCCCTCTCAAGGGGCGGCCGTTCCCGAAACGGGCGCCGCGGAAGAGCCGGATGTGCGGGAAACGGACGAGGATGCGGCGTCGGTGCGCGCCGCCGAGGCAGACAATGCCTCCGTGCTGACGGCGCCTGTTTCCGAAGAGGGAGAAGAACCTGCCTCGGACGGAGAGGGCGCACCCGACGGCGGTGAAACTCCGGACGGGGAAGGCGCGGAGGAAAATTCCGAGTTTTACGAGTCGGAAGAGGACGAGGCAAAGCGCCTTGCAGAGATCGCGCGCACAAAGCTCAAAAAGACGAAGGTCTACCGCAAGATGCCCAAGAGATATCCGAAATTCATGGTACGCCCGACGCCCGAAACGGAGGAGGGGTTCCGCTACGAAAATTTCCGCATCATCATGAAGTGGATCCTTCTATACGCGCGGCAGGCAGAACTTTCCGAATATACCTCTTCGCCCGAATTTATCCTCGTCAATATGCCGCCCGAACTGTATTCCCTGCTCGACATGGCAAATGCGGAGCAAAAGGAGAGCGGCGGGCTGGAATTCCGTCCCTTCTCGGCGGCGGATAAACTTTCGGCAGAAATCAAGGGCAACCTCAATCTGTACGGCTGTCTGTTCGCCAAGCATTTCAATAAAATACACAACTTCTAAGCGCCGCTTAGGGGAACTTCGAACCGAAGGCTGCGCTCTGTGCGCACCGCCTTTTACGGGGGAGCAAAACAGGTGAAAAAATATAAGTATAATGCAATCAATCTGTACGGCAAGAGGTTTCAGGGTACCTTTCTTGCCGAAAACGAGAAGGATTTGCGCAGGCAGCTCGCCAAGCAGAATCTCTATCTCGTATCTGCGCGGGTGGATACCGAAAAATCGCCCAATCCCTTTTTCAGCCTGACGGGCAAGGTGTCCGTCGGTGAGCTTTCCACCTTCTGCCGCCAGTTTGCGATTATGATCACTTCGGGCACGAGCATCGTCGATTCGCTCGCGATCTTAAAGGGGCAGGCGTACAGTTCCTATCTCAAAAAGGTGCTGGAACATGTGCATGAAGACGTCAAGGCGGGCAAGCTGCTATCCGAAGCGCTCGCCAAACACAAGCGGGTCTTTCCGAACTTTTTCCGCAGCATGGTGCGCGTCGGCGAGATTTCCGGCGCGATCGATAAAGTGCTCGTTGCGGTCGCCGATTATTTTGAAACGGACAATAAAATGCGCGCCAAAACAAAATCTGCGCTCATTTATCCGTGCATCCTTATCATCATGGCAATCGGCATTATTGTCCTCATGGTCGCATTCATTATCCCGACCTTTCAGGACGCACTCGCCTCGCTCGAAGTGGAGATGCCTGCCTTGACCCTCGCGCTGTACGATATCAGCGCCTATTTCCGACAGCATTGGATGCAGATCGTGCTGATCATCGCGGCGGTCGTGTTTGTGTGCTTTGTCTTTGTACGCACGAAGGGCGGCCGCTATCAGTGGGATAAATGGAAATTCCACATGCCATATGTCGGCAACATCATTAAAAACAATATTTCCGCAAGGTTCTGCCGTTCCTTTTCCCTTTTGGTAGGCAGCGGCATGGATATCGTGGACGCGATGGACGAGGTCTGCATCGTATTCGGCAACACCTATGTCGCCGGTCAATTCAAAAAGGCGGCGGACGACGTGCGCCAGGGCATGACGCTCACCATGGCGATGGAGAGTTACAAACTTTTTCCGACCATGTTGGTACAGATGGTCTCTGTCGGAGAGCAGACGGGCGACCTCGAATCGGTGCTCAGCCGTTCCTGTTCCTTTTTCGAAAACCAGGCGGAGCGGGCCATTTCGTCGCTGACGAGCATTATACAGCCCATTATACTTTGCATTATCGGGGCATCGGTCGGTATTTTGTTCTATGCGGTCTATTCTCCGCTGTTGCAGGTCATGAACACACTCGGGACCTAAGGAGACGATCATGGATTTAAATTACGAAATTTTACAATATTATGTCTATAAAAAGATCATCAAGCGCAAGCAGATGAAGGGGATCTATGCGGACTGTACGCGCTTAAAGATGCCCATTGAAAATTATATGATCGCAAAGGGATATTGCACGCAGGTCACGGCGCTCGCCGCGTTGGGCGAATATTTTTGCCTGCCGTATTGCGAGATGGACATGCTCGAAGTGGATAAATCCCTCTTGCAGAACGTGACGTTTGCCTTTCTTCGCAAGCACAAATTTGTGCCCGTTTCCCGCGATAAGAAGGGCGTCATGCTGATCGCCATCGCCCGCCCGCTCGATTTTTCGGCAATGTCGATGATCAGCCAGGTTTATATCGGGCCGATGGATTTTGTACTTGTGCCCTCCGTGCAGATCGATATTTTTATCGATTCCATCGTCGCTGTCCAGTCCACGACCAACGCGCTGGAAGATTTACAGCGCGCCAAAGATAAGGAACTCGTCGATTCGGCGATGCGCCCCATCCCCATGGGCATCATCGATAAGGACGACGATGTCATCAATAATCCCGCCGTGCGGCTGGTCGATTCCATCATTAAAGAGGCGATCCCGTTCCGCGCGAGCGATATTCACATCGAGCCGTTTGAAAAGGCGGTCAAAGTCCGTTACCGTATCGACGGAGACTTGCAAGTCCGCGCCGAGTTTCCCATCGAAAGCTATCCTGCGATCTGCGCCCGCCTGAAGATACTTTCGGGCATCTCCATTGCGGAGCGCCGCCTTCCGCAGGATGGGCGCATCAGCATGACCATCAACGGCACCGATTATGATTTCCGCGTATCCACCCTTCCCACGGTGTACGGCGAAAAGTTCGTTGTCCGCGTGCTCGATAAAAGTTCGTTCAATTTTACCCGTACGGAACTCGGCTTTACGCAGGAAGAGAATGTGGTCATCGATAAAATTTTGGCGCACGCATACGGCATCGTGCTGCTGACGGGGCCTACGGGCTGTGGCAAATCGACGACGCTGTATTCCTTCCTCAAAGAGATCAACAATCCAAAAGTCAACGTCATCACCGTTGAAGACCCCGTCGAATATACGATGCACGGCGTCAACCAGATCCAGGTGAATACCAAGGCGAATCTGACCTTTGCCAATGCCCTGCGCAGCATTCTGCGTCAGGACCCGGACATCATCATGGTCGGGGAGATCCGCGACGAGGACACGGCAGAGATCGCCGTCCGCGCCGCGATCACGGGGCACCTCGTCTTTTCCACGCTGCACACGAACGACGCGCCGGGCGCCATCATTCGCTTGGAAGACATGCATGTATCGGATTATCTCGTGGCGGATGCCTTGGTCGGCGTCATTGCCCAGCGCCTTGTAAAGCGGCTGTGCCCCGCCTGTAAAAAGCGCGGTAAGACGAGCGAAGCGGAGATGAAGATCCTCGGCCTTGACGAGCCGGCTTCTATTTTCCGTCCGCAGGGCTGCCAATTCTGCGGCAATACGGGTTATAAGGGCCGCGTCGCCGTGCACGAGATCATGTATATGTCGGATAAGATCAAGGCCGCCGTTACGGAGGGCAGGCCGCTCGAGGAATTGCGCGAACTTGCAGAGGAAGGCGGCATGGTCAATCTGTGGGACAGCTGCAAAAAACTTGTGCTCAAAGGCGTTACCGACATCGCCGAACTGATGAGCCTATATGACGATTGATCGTTCGGCATTCTCCCGCGCCCGTGCGGATGCGGGTAAAAATCAATGCTTTTGTGTCGAACAAGGAGAAATGTGAGTATGAAAAAAATTGTAAAAAACACCGTTGAAAGGGGAGTCAAGTCGCTGATTTTTGCGGCTGTCGCCTGCTTTATCCTGTTTCTGCTGAGCGTGTTTTCCGTCTATCCCGTAGACGCCGCCACTTGGTATCTGATCGCGCTGTTGATCGGCGTTGCGGCCATCCAGTGGGCGGCGATCGCCGTCGTCCTGCATTTACGTTCGGACGAGATTGGCGAAACGTATAAGATGGACACCGTTTGGTGGCTGATCACTTTTGCGCCCACCGCTTTTTTTGTCGTTTTGTTTGTCATTTTATATTCCGTGCTCCATTCGTCGGTCGCATTTTTTGCACTCGACGGGGTGAATTTTCTCATTTCGCTCTTGATATTGGCGGCGGGGATGGGTTTTTGTTATCTGCTCGATTATGCCTATGTAACGGCGACGAGGAAAAACCAAGTACATACGACGACCGTCACCGTCGTCCATAAAGAAAAGAAGGTCAAAGAAAAAAAGAACGGCACGGATCCGTCGCGCGAAGATGAAAAACGCGCAAAAAAGATGGATCCGGAAGGCGCCATTTTTCCCGATTTGGTCGCTATGGATAAGGAATATCTGCTCCGCCCGTATGTGCCGGCACCCTCTGCCGATGTGACGCTGAAAGAGTTATGCGACGGTTTCAACCGCTACCTTGAAAGCAAGGAGATGTACTATACGCCCGAAACGCTGCGGGCATTCGTCAGCGGCCTCGCCTGCTCGCACTTTATGATTTTAGAAGGGCTTTCGGGTACGGGCAAGACCTCCCTTCCCAAATACTTTGCGGAATATGCGGGCACCAATGTCTGCTTTACATCGGTGCAGGCATCTTGGAAGGATCGAAGCGATATCCTCGGCTACTATAACGATTTTGTCGGCAAGTTCAAGGAAACGCCCTTTCTGCGCGCGCTTTATCAGGCAAGCTATCAGACGGATGAGATCAACCTGATGGTGCTCGATGAAATGAACCTATCGCGCATCGAATACTATTTTGCGGATTTTCTTTCCGTGCTGGAACTCGATCAGTCGCAGTGGAAGATCGAACTGATGCCCACTTCGACGGGAGGGGAACTGCCCGTCAAATTGGATGAATGTTCCGTCGTGATCCCTCCCAACGTTTGGTTTATCGGAACGGCAAATAAAGACGATTCTACTTTTACCGTTACGGATAAAGTGTATGACCGTGCCGTCATCATCGAATTTACCCACCGCAACGAAGCGACTATGTTCGTGCGCAATGTGCCGCCCATCCATCTCGGCGCGGAAAAATTGCAGAAGCTGTTCAGCGATGCCATTTCCAATCCTTCCTATAATCTGTCGAGATCGGATCTGGAACGTTTCCATATCCTCACGCAATTCGTTTTGGATGCGTTCGACATCAACTTCGGCAACCGCATCCTCAATCAAATCATGCGTTTTGTACCCGTTTATGTGGCGTGCGGCGGCAATTCATCCAAGGCGCTCGATCTGATGTTCGCGCGCAAGGTGCTCCGCAAATTGGAAGGGCGCTTTGACGATGATCTCAAAGCGAATTTGGTCAAACTGGAAAAATTGATCCTGCAACATTACAATAAGACGGATTTTTCGGCGACGCTCGAAGTGATCGCCCGTCTGAAAAGGAAATTGCTCTGATGTCGGTAGCATCTCTTGAAAAATTCAACAAACAGTTTGAAAAGGAGGAGCCGCGGCTTGTGTCGCAGCTCCTTCAAGCGGAAAGGGAGGGAACGTTCGCCTTTTATATCCCTTCCGCCGATAAACTGGATACGGCGACGCTCATCGAAAGGGTCAACAGCTGCCTTCCTAAATTGGTCGAAATCGTGCGCTCGCCGTATATCGTATTAAAAAGCGAATACGAGCAGGTGCGCACCGAGCTTGCCGGCAATTTGACGCCGCAGGGCATCCAGCAGACGGTCAAAAATCCAAAACTTTGGAAAAAACAGCGCGACGGCAGCCTTCGCCCCGAATATGTGTATGCCAAAAATAATGAAGACGAATATAACACCTATGAAAACAGGGTGATCCGTTCGTTGATAGACAAGACCGTCCGCTTTTTAAAATTGCCTATCGACTATGCAAAGGACGGCGTCAAAAATCTGTACGAGGCATACTTTCAGAGCGCTTCCCTCAACAAGCTCGATCTCATCAAGCTGATGGACAGCGATCTCTTTCAAGACAGCGATCCGCAGGATTTTGTCGACTACAAGCGCCTGTATTATTTGCGCGCAAAACTCAATCAATTGCGCAGCAGCGATTTTTATAAAATTATGTCCGCCTTTCCTGCCTTTGCGGGCAGGCCGGAGGCGACCAATCTGTTCGTGCACAATCCGAATTACAATGCCTGTTTCAAGCTGTGGCTCTTTCTCGATGAGTTTAACGCGGGGTTGTCCCTTCTCACGCAGGACGAGCGCCGCTCGGTATACTGCGCCTTCGTTTCACTCGCCATGATCAGTATCTATGTCAAACTCGGTTTCCGTATCGTACGCGACGTCGCGGTGGGGTGCATCGATCGTGGCTTTTCCCTGCACGGATTCGCGCTGGAAAACGGCACCTTTCGCGTCCTTTTAAATTCGGACGCCGACAAGATCGAAGTGCTCGTACAGTGTGCCTCTGTTAAGACGCAGCAAAAGACGGTCATCGAACTGCATACCGATATCGCGGCACCGTACGGGAAGAACAATCAGTTTGTCGTCAGCCTGTATAGGACGGATTACAGCGATCGCACCGCATGCGTCGTGCCGAGCAACAAAAATTCCCTGCGCGACCTCGAATCCATCGTGCGCTGTACCGTATTTGAACTGGATGCCGACAGAGATATTTACAGCAAAGTGTGCCTCGTCTGCGGGAGCAATATGCTCGACGATAAAGACTACTTTTACCGTTGTGAAGAATGCGGCGCCGTCTATTCCTTTCTCGGCCCGCAAAAAGTTTGGCTCAATCAATTCAATGTGCTCTCCCGCGGAGAGGAAGAAAAGTAGCCTTTTTCGAGGAAAAGGGAGAATCAGTTCTCGTTTTTTGTGAAAAATTGATAAATTATGCGTCCCTTATGATGCAGGGACGCTTTTTTCATGGTATAATATTGGCATGGAAATGCTGAAAAGACCGCGCAGCCTGCGGTGGAAAAGACTGATCAGGCTGGCGCTGGCAACCCTTCTCATCTTTGCGCTCACCCAAGAGCCGACTTTGGCAGAATACTTTTTTGCCCGCGGCGTCACTCGTTTTTTGACGGGGACTATCCGCCTCATTACCAATTATATTCCGTTTTCCCTTTACGAACTGACGGCAATTTTGCTCATTGTCGGATGCACGGCGCTCGCCGTCGGCATCATCGTCCTGTTTTGCCGCAGGCGTTGGGCGCGCCTGAAAGTCTGGCTGTACCGCCTTGCGCTCGTCGCTCTGTGTATTTTGATCGCTTTCGGGCTGCTCTATGCGCCCCTGTATAATCGTCGTTCGGCAATATCCGCATTGGGATTAACGCCTGCGGAGATGACGGAAGAAAAGGTGTATGCCGCCGCCTCTTATTATGTGGAGGCGCTCAACGAAACTTCCGCCAAGCTCTCGCGCGATACTGAAGGCAACGTGCTCCCTCCGTACAGCTTTTCGCAGATCGCCGATCTTCTCAACGGCGAATTTGATGCGCTCGGATCCGATTATTTTGCTGATTTTGCTGTTCGTCCCAAGCAGGTCGCCCTCTCTGTGCCGATGAGCTATCTCGGCATTACGGGAATTTATTTCCCCTTTTATGCGGAGGCGAACGTCAATGTCAACATACCGCCGTCTCAGCTCCCCACGACAATGGCGCACGAAATGGCGCACGCCAAGGGCGTTTCGCAGGAAGGGGAGGCAAACGTCGTCGCCTATGTCCTCTGTATTTGTTCGGAGGACGATTATCTGCGCTACAGCGGTTTGATGCGCGCCGCCGCAAGCCTGCTCAATGCGCTTCCTGCCGAACAGTTTGAGAGCCTGTACGCAGGACTTTCCGAAGAGGTCCGCCGCGAATATCGCAACGAATCGGCGCATTACGATCGCTATGAGGGCGTCATTGACCGCATTTCGAACTTTTTTAATGATATCTTTTTAAAGGCGAACGGCGTCGAGGGCGGTACGCGCAGCTATTCCGCAACGGCGGGCAGCCTTGTGGCGCTGTATGAAAAGTTGACGGCTGCAGAAAACGCGGTTTAAAATCGGATTTTCTGTCGATGCTCTCATCGATCGTCGGCACGCCGGGCTCAATGTTTTTGCCGTAGGCAGTGATCGTGTAGTGAAAATAGGTGCGGTATCGATCGGTTATTTCGTGCAATCTCGGCAAAATGGGCGCGTAGTTTTTGGAGCAGAACATCACAGCATCGATTTTGTCGGGCGAAAGCGCATATCTTGTTACCTTGTTCGGAAAAAGGGGATTGCGCGTATAAACGCAGCCTTCCGCAAATCGGTTTAACAGCCACTTAGAAAAGTATTGCACGGTATCCGTTCTCGCGCCCGTGTTAAGTATCATTTTTATCCCTCAGCGGCAATTGCTTTTTTGTCGTCCTAAACGTCAATTCGATCATGGTGATCATTAAAACGACAAACAGGAGCAGATAAACCGGCATAATGGAAAAACCCATCCATCTGCCGAGCAGCCCGAACAGCGGCGGAATGAACGTCGAACCGATGTAGGCGCTTGCCATCTGTATTCCTATGATCGAGCCTGAATTTTCGGCGCCGAAGTTATTCGGCGTGGCATGGATGATGCAAGGATAAATGGGTGCGCACCCAAACCCGATGACCACGAATCCGATGAAAGATACGATTGACGGCGCAGGGATCATCAAGGAGATGATCCCGCAAGTCAAAATGCATGTGCCGAAAACGATCATTTTTCGGTCGCCGAGTTTATCCGAGATAAATCCGCTTATAAACCTTCCCGCCGTAATTCCGATATAAAATAAAGAGGCGAGCTGTGCCGCCCGTTCGGCAGATAAGCCCTTGACCTCCGCAAAATAAGTGCTTGCCCAGTTCATGGCCGTCGCTTCGGCCGCGCAGTAGGCGAAAAAGCCGATCAACAGGCAGGGAACGCCCTTTATTTTTAACGCTTTGATCAGGCCGATGCTCTTTTGCGCAGCGGCCTCGCTATTTTGATTGGCTTTCCAGACCGGCAGCGTCATGAAAAGGAGAAGGGCGATGCCGAGCTGTATAAAACCGACGATGCGGTATCCCTGATTCCAAGTTGCATTTGTCAGCGCATAGCTCATGATGAACGGGCTGACGATCGTCCCCACGCCCCAAAAGCAGTGCAGCCAGCTCATGTGTTTAGATTTGTAATGCAGCGCCACATAGTTGTTCAGCGCAGCGTCGACCGCTCCTGCGCCGAGTCCGTATGGAACGGCGAACACAATGAGCATCCAAAACCGAGAAGATGCGGAAAATCCGAACAGGGCGATCGCCGTAAGAAGTACGCTGATCAGTGTTACCATGCGCGTGCCGAGCTTTTTAGTCAACCGATCGGCAAAAAGGCTGGAAAAAATAGTTCCGCCTGAAATCACCATGGAAACGATCCCCATATAAGAGATCGGCACTTCCAAATCTTCGTGTATGGCGGGCCATCCTGAACCGAGCAGAGAGTCGGGCAAGCCGAGGCTGATAAAAGCAAGATAAATGAGTGCCAGCAATAGCGTGTACATTTTCAATTCTCCATATCTGTATTTGCAGCGTAAAGCATATCGCTTATTGCGCCCGTCCTCGGCGGCAATATTCATTTAAAAGTTTGTTGATTTCTTTGCTGACCATTACCGTGACCTCCCGAAGTTGATTCGCCTATATAAAGTCTGATTTGATACTGATTATAGCAAATTTTATGGCGGCCGACAAGCGCTTCCCTTGGGATATCGCAAATAAATAAAAAACCGCACAGCGTAATGGGATCGCTATGATTTAAGTATGATTTTAATTCTCTATAAAATTTTCAGAAAGCCGCTTTTTTATTTGACATGGGAGGGCTTTTTGTTTTATCATATAGTTGCATGCGCAACTGTTGCGCATGCAACTTTAAGCGCAGGAGGTAAAGCAGCATGGCCACGATCATGCGTACTTTGGGGGAAGTTTGGCGGTGCGCCAATCTGTACCGTATGGAAGAATACGAAGCGCTGGGGATAGGCAGCTATCAGGATTCGTATATCGTCGATATCTGTGCGCATCCTGGCATCACGCAGGAACAGCTTTCAAAGATCATGTATGTGCATAAGAGCAATGTGGCGCGGCAGGTAAGTGCTCTGGAAGAAAAAGGATTCGTAGAGCGCCGTGCCGATCCGTCTGATCGGCGCAATTTGCTCGTCTATCCGACAGAGAAGGCGTTTGCCGTGCTCGGAAAGATCCGCGCCGTACACGCACAGTGGCGCGAAAGTTTAATGGAAGGTTTTTCCGAAGAGGAACGCCTTGCCGTCGGCTCGTATTTAGAGCGTTTGGCCGAAAACGCAAAAAAGGCCGCGGGGCGAAAAGGGGAGGCGCAGAAGTGAGAACTGTTTTTTCCTATCTTTCCGCTTATAAGTGGCGGCTGACGGGGGGAATATTTTTGAAATTGATCGGCGCGATCGCCGAACTGTTTCTGCCCCTCATCATGGCGCACATGATCGACTACGTTGCGCCCACGCGCAGCGTGCCCGCGCTCGTGCTGTGGAGTGTCGGGATGCTGCTCGTCGCCGTGGCGGCGTGGGCGGGCAACGTTATTGCCAACCGCATTGCGTCCCGCATCGCGCGGGATACGACCGAACGCCTGCGCGCAGATCTGTTTTCCAAGACGCTCAGCCTTTCCGCGCGGCAGACGGACGCCGTCACGCTGCCCTCTCTCGTATCACGCCTTTCGACGGATACTTACAACGTACATAACATGATCGGCATGATGCAGCGCATGGGGATCCGTGCGCCCATTCTGCTCATAGGCGGGGTGGCGCTCACCTTTCTCGTCGATCCCGTACTCGCGCTCATCCTTCTCGTGTCCGTACCCGTCGTGCTCGTCGTCGTACTTGTCGTTGCAAAAAAGGGCATCGTACTGTATACGCGGCTGCACAATTCGGTGGACGTCATGGTGCGCAAGGTGCGCGACGATCATACGGGCATACGCGTCATCAAGGCGCTTTCCAAAACCAAACACGAGAGCGCCGCGTTTAGCAAGATCAACGGAGACATCGTCTACAATGAAACGAAGGCCAATGTTACGACCGGCATTTCCAATCCCGTTTTGAATGTCGTGCTCAATCTCGGTATGACGGCTGTCATCTTTTTCGGCGCATATCGTTTTGCCGCACATCGCGTAGAGATCGGCGGCATCATCGCCTTTACATCCTTTTTTACCGTCATTTTGAATGCCGTCATCTCCATCAGCCGCATCTTTGTCGATTTTTCCAGGGGAGCGGCATCTGCCAAGCGCATCGGCGAGGTGTTTGCGCTGCCCGCAGATTTGCTGGTAGAGGCCTGCCCGCCGGATGAGAGCGGCGCCTTTATCCGATTTGACGGGGTGACTCTTTCCTATGGCGGGGCGCCGGCGCTCGAAGATATCACGTTTTCCATCCGAAAGGGAGAATCTCTCGGTATTATCGGCGCTACGGGCAGCGGCAAAAGTTCCCTCGTCTCCCTTTTGATGCGCTTCTACGATGCGGACAAGGGCGCCGTCTATGTGGACGGCGAGAACGTGAAAAGTTACGAACCGAAGGATTTGCGTGAAAAATTCGGGGTCGTCTTTCAGAACGATTTTTTGATGGCTTCGAGCGTGCGTGAAAATATCGATTTCGAGCGGGGCATTTCCGATCAGGCGGTGCGGCGTGCGGCGGCCTATGCGCGCGCCGAAAAATTTATCGGCGAGCACGGCGGTTATGAGGGCATGCTCACCGCCCGCGGTTCCAATTTCAGCGGAGGGCAGAAACAGCGCCTGCTCATTGCGCGCGCTTTGGCGGATGCTCCCGAGATCCTCGTTCTTGACGATTCTTCCAGCGCCCTCGATTACAAGACGGATGCCGAGCTTCGAAAGACCCTTCTCGGCGATCTGCACGGCACGACGGTCGTCATGATCGCCCAGCGCATCAGTTCTGTGCGCTTTGCCGATCATATCCTCGTGTTGGACGGCGGCCGCATGGCAGGCTTCGGTACGGATGCCGAATTGATGCGTTCGTGCGAGGTTTACCGCGCGATCTTTGCATCGCAGCATGAAGCGGGGGAAATGCCTCCCCAAGGAGGGGAACTCTATGCCCATGAATGAACGCGCAATTGCGGGCGATAGACCGACGGGCAGCAAAAAGGCTGTTATCGGGCGGATTTTCCGTTACTATATGCGCTACAAATGGCGGGTGCTGTTGGCGTTTGTGCTCATGGTGGGCAGCAACCTGTTTGCGCTGCTCGGCCCTTGGCTGTCGGGGGCGGCGATCGACGCGATCGACCTCGAATCGGGCGTAGACTTTGCCGCCGTGGGGTTTTACTGCCTTTGGATGGCGGTGTTCTATGTGGTCTCCTCCGCATTTTCCTACCTATTGTCCGTACTTATGATCCGTTTGAGTCAAAATATCGTGCGCGAAATGCGGCAGGATCTGTTTGATAAGATGCTCGCCCTCCCTGTGGGGGAGCTCGACAAACTTTCGGCGGGCGATCTGATCAACCGCATCTCTTACGATATCGCCACATTGAATGCCTCTCTTTCCAATGATATTCTGCAGGCGGCGACGGGCGTCATCACCATCGTCGGCGCATTGGTCGGCATGATTGCGACCTCTCCCATCCTGTTGGCTTTTTTTGCAGTCACCATTCCTATTTCCGTCTTGATTACGATCGCGCGGGGCAAATCTATGCGCCCTCTTTTCCGCAGGCGTTCGGCAAAACTGGCGGAATTGAACGGCTATTCGGAAGAGATGCTCTCCGGGCTGCATACCATCCGCGCCTATGGGCGGGAAGAAGAGATCGCCGCAAAATTCTGCGAAAAAAACACGCAGGCGGCGGACGCCTATTATAAGGCGGATTATGTTGCCAGTTTGATCGGGCCTTCCATCAATTTTGTCAACAACTTCGGTACGGTGCTCATCAGCGCGGCGGGATGCTTTTTGTTCTTGTATCATAAGATCTCGGTAGGGGAGATCTCCGCGTTTTTAATGTATGCGCGCCGTTTTTCCGGTCCGGTCAATGAATTTGCCAACGTGATCGGCGAGATCCAGTCCGCCCTTGCCGCGGCGGAGCGTGTATTCCGCCTTCTCGACAGCCCCTCGGAGGGCGCCGATGCGGACGACGCCGAGGAACTCGGCGACGTGCGCGGCAGCGTTGCGTTTGAACATGTGCGATTCGGCTATGAAGAGCAGGAGGACGTCATCCATGACCTTTCCTTTCAGGCGCAGCCTGGGCAGACAGTCGCCATTGTAGGGCCTACGGGTGCCGGCAAGACAACGCTCGTCAATCTCATGATGCGCTTTTACGATCCGCGCGGCGGCAGGATCCTTTTGGATGGCAAGGATATCCGCTCATACACCCGCAGGAGCCTGCGTGCCGCTTACACCATGGTATTGCAGGATACTTGGCTGTTTGAGGGCACGATCTTCGAAAATATCGCTTACGGCAAAGAGGACGCTGCGCCCGATGAAGTCAAACGGGCCGCCGAAGAGGCGCACATTGCCGATTTTATCGAAAGTCTGCCGGAAAAGTACGATACGCCTCTCACCGACGGAGGATGCAATCTTTCCAAGGGGCAGAAGCAGCTGATGACGATTGCGCGCGCCATGCTTTCGCCCGCAAAGCTGCTCATCCTCGACGAGGCGACCTCCAACGTCGATACCCGCACCGAGCTGTTGATCCGCGACGCGATGGCGCGCCTGATGCGTGGCAGAACGTGCTTCGTCATTGCCCACCGTTTGACGACCGTACGCAATGCCGATCTCATTCTCGTGGTGCGCGACGGCGATATCGTAGAGCGCGGCACGCATACGGAATTGCTCGAAACGAACGGCTTTTATGCGTCGATCTATGCGGCGCAATTCGAATAGAGGACACGGCGGCGCCCCGCTGTATGCGGGGGCGCCGCCGT
>CAJFGA010000021.1 GCA_904374385.1 uncultured Clostridia bacterium
TCAACTTTTTGGATGCGTTCAACAGCTGGCAGCTCGTCAAGGAGATCAAAGACAGCCTCGGCGAAGTTGCCGCGACTTCCTTCAAACATGTCAGTCCCACGAGCGCCGCGATCGGCAAAAAACTTTCCGACCGCCTTAAAAGATCCTGCTTTGTAGACGACATTGAAGGGCTGGACGATTCTCCGCTCGCCTGTGCCTATGCCCGCGCCCGCGGTACGGACAGGATGTCCTCCTTCGGCGATTGGATCGCTCTCTCCGACGAGTGCGACGAGGTGACGGCCAAGATCATCGCCCGCGAAGTATCCGACGGCATCATCGCGCCAGGTTATTCGCCCAAGGCTTTAGAGATCCTCAAGGGCAAGCGTAAAGGCGGCTACAATATCGTCAAGATCGACAAAGATTATAAGCCCGACCCCGTCGAGCACAAACAGGTGTTCGGCGTTACGTTTGAGCAGGGCAGAAACGAATTTAAAATCGACAGAGAGCTTCTCAAAAATGTCGTGACCAAAAATAAAGACCTGCCCGAATCGGCAAAGACAGATCTCATCATCTCTCTCATCACGTTGAAGTATACGCAGTCCAATTCCGTCTGTTTTGCGGCGGACGGGCAGGCGATCGGCGTGGGAGCGGGGCAGCAGTCGCGCATCCATTGCACCCGCCTTGCCGGCAATAAGGCCGACCTTTGGCATCTGCGCCAGAGCGATAAAGTTTTGGGCCTTCAGTTTGCCGAAGGGGTAGGGCGGCCCGATAAAAATAACATCATCGACATTTATCTTTCCGACGAGTGTGAAGACGTTTTGGGCGAAGGCGTATGGAAACAGTATTTTGCCGTCCGTCCCGAGCCGTTCACCAAGGAAGAGCAGAAGGCATATCTTTCCAAAATCACGGGCGTATCTTTGGGAAGCGACGCGTTCTTTCCTTTCTCCGACAACATCGAGCGCGCAAAGAAGAGCGGCGTTTCCTACGTCGCGCAGCCGGGCGGTTCCGTGCGCGACGATCTCGTCATCGAAGCGTGCGATAAATACAACATGGTCATGGCGTTCACGGGCATGCGCCTGTTCCATCATTAAAAATCGGCGTGCGCCCGGAAGGGGAATGCGGGCGCGCATTTTTGTCAGCAATGGTTGCATTTCATTGTATTGCATAGTACAATGTCAGGTAGAATAGGGGCAATATAGCGCAACAGCGTAAAAAAGCGGCAGTAAAACTTGCAAAACGTTTCGCCGCGGGGTTATAATCTATTTGGCGCGGGGCGCGGGGCGTGCAGCGCCGCGCCCCGCGCCAAATGATTATAGGATTATTTTTTCAAATAGGTGATTTGATTATGAACGTACTTGTCATAGGAAACGGCGGGCGCGAACACGCGATCGTCGCGGCGCTTTCCAAAAGTCCAAAGGTGGACAAAATTTATTGCATGAAGGGCAATGCCGGCATCGCGGAGCTTGCCGAACTTGTCGACGTGAATTACTGCGACCTGCAAGCGGTCGGCGATTGGGTGGATGCGCATAAAGACGTGCAATATACCGTCATCGCGCCAGACGATCCGCTCGCCTTGGGGCTTGCCGACGAACTAGAAAGCCGCGGGCACCGCGTATTCGGGCCCAATAAGCGCGCCGCCCAGATCGAATCGAGCAAGGCATTCGCTAAAGAGCTCATGAAAAAGTACGGCATTCCCACCGCAAAGTATGAAACTTTTTCCGATTACGAAAGCGCCCGCTCCTATGTGGAAAACGGCAGATTTCCCGTCGTCTTGAAGGCGGACGGGCTTGCGCTCGGCAAGGGCGTGCTCATCTGCGAAAATTTACGGCAGGCCGAGGAGGGCTTGAAGCAGATCATGCTCGACAAAGCCTTCGGTGCCGCCGGCAATACAGTGGTCATCGAAGAATTTTTGACGGGCAAGGAGTTTACTCCCGGAGAAGAAGTGTCCGTGCTCGCCTTTACGGACGGCAAGACCATCGTCCCCATGATCCCGAGCTGCGATCACAAGCGCGCTTACGACGGAGATAAGGGGCTGAATACGGGCGGCATGGGCACGTTCACGCCCTGTCCGTTTTACGATAAAGAGGTCGCGGACGAGGTGATGAACAAGATCATGCTCCCGACCGTTGCGGCGATGAATGCGGAGGGGCGGCCCTTTAAGGGGGTGCTCTATTTCGGGCTGATGCGCACGCCCGAGGGGATGAAGGTGGTCGAGTACAACGCCCGCTTCGGCGACCCCGAAACGCAGGTCGTTCTGCCCATGCTCAAAACCGACCTCATGGAAATTTTTGAGGCGGTCACCGACGAACGGCTTTCCGATATCAAGATAGAGTGGGAAGAGGGCGCCTGCGTCTGCGTGGTTTTGGCGAGCGGCGGCTATCCCGTAAAATATGAAAAGGGCAAGGAGATCACGATCGGCGATCTCGACGAGGGCGTATTCCTCTATCATGCGGGGACAAAGCGGGAAAACGGCGTTCTTAAAACGGACGGCGGCAGGGTGCTCGGCGTGTGCGCGAAGGGCAAAACGGTCGCCGAGGCGCGCGAAAAGGCGTATGCGAACGTCAAAAAGATACACTTCGACGGCATGCATTACCGTACGGATATCGGCATCAAATACAACAGATAGAGGAAGCGAGAGATGATCTACAGAATTTTCGTTGAAAAGAAGGACAATTTACAGGCAAAAAAAATCAAAGATGACCTTTCGGCGCAGCTCTCCATTCATGCGGACGATGTGCGCGAGTTGATCCGTTACGACGTCGAGGGGCTTTCCGAAGAGGAATTGCAGGCCGCCGTCGTCAACGTCTTTTCCGAGCCGCCCGTAGACAACGTATATTTTGAAAAAGTTGCCTTCGATCAATCGTATCGGGTGTTTGCCATTGCCTTTTTGGATGGGCAGTATGACCAGCGCGCCGACAGCGCGGCGCAGTGCGTGCAGCTTCTCACCAGAAAGGCGCGCCCGCTCATCAAATGCGCGCGCGTCATCGCGGTCAAAGGAGTCACGGAGGAAGAGCTTTCACGCATCAAAAAGCATCTCATCAATCCCGTAGAAAGTTCCGAGGTCTCCCTTGAAAAGCCGAAAACGCTCGCCCGCGCAAAGATGCAGACGCAGGACGTAAAGGAAGTGGCGGGATTTATTGCCATGTCTGATGAAGAGATCGCTGCCTATCACAGGCAGAACGGTTTCGCGATGAGCGTCGAAGATCTCGCCTTTGTGCGCGATTATTTCAAAAAAGAGGGCAGAAATCCGACCGAAACGGAGGTAAAGGTCATCGACACCTATTGGTCTGACCACTGCCGCCATACAACTTTCGCGACCGAGATCAAGGATGTAACGATCGATTCGGACAATCCGCACATCGCGAAGGCATATCAACTCTATCAAGATCTGTTTGAAGAGTTCAACGCAAAGCGCGAAGACAAATATCCCTGTCTGATGGACATCGCGACCATCGTCGTGAAAAAGCTGAAAAAGGAGGGCAGGCTCAACAATCTCGATGTATCCGACGAGATCAACGCCTGTTCCATCTGCATCGATGCGGAGATCGACGGAAAAACGGAAAAATATCTCGTCATGTTCAAGAACGAGACGCACAACCATCCGACCGAAATCGAACCGTTCGGCGGCGCGGCGAC
The DNA here is from genome assembly GCA_904374385.1 of uncultured Clostridia bacterium. Lineage (GTDB taxonomy): Bacteria > Bacillota > Clostridia > Christensenellales > Borkfalkiaceae > Borkfalkia. The sequence continues at coordinate 3,616 of CAJFGA010000021.1, forward strand.
CTGCCTCGGCGGCGCGATCCGCGACCCGCTTTCGGGCAGGACATACGTCTATCAGGCGATGCGTGTGACGGGGGCGGCCGATCCCCGCGAGAAGATCGAGGATACCCTTCCCGGGAAGCTGCCGCAGCGCGTCATCACCAAGACGGCAGCCGCGGGATTTTCTTCCTACGGCAACCAGATCGGGCTGGCGACGGGCATCGTAGACGAAGTATACCACCCCGGTTATAAGGCGAAGCGCCTGGAAACGGGCTTCGTCGTCGGCGGCGCCAAACGCGACATGGTGTACCGCGAAAAGCCGAAGGCGGGCGATGTGATCATCCTGCTCGGCGGCGAAACGGGGCGCGACGGCTGCGGCGGCGCCACGGGCTCGTCCAAGGCACACGATGCGCACTCGGTGGAGACCTGCGGCGCGGAAGTGCAGAAGGGCAATCCGCTCACCGAACGGAAACTGCAGAGGCTGTTTTTGAATAGAGAGGCGACCCGCCGCATTAAAAAGTGCAACGACTTCGGCGCGGGCGGCGTTTCCGTTGCCATCGGCGAACTTTCGGACGGATTGGTCATCAATCTCGATAAAGTGCCTCTCAAGTATGAGGGTCTTTCAGGAACGGAACTTGCGATTTCCGAATCGCAGGAGCGCATGGCGGTCGTCGTAGATGCAAAGGAGCAGGATGAATTTATCCGCCTTGCTGCAGAAGAGAACCTCGCCGCTACGCCCGTTGCGGTCGTAACGGACGACAGACGCATGAAGATGCTCTTCAAGGGGCGCGCCATCGTTGATATTTCGAGGGATTTTCTCGATACCAACGGCGTAAAACAGGTCATCTCCGCGCAAATCGAGGAAAAATTGACCGACTTTTTCCGTGCGCGCACGGAAGCATTTGCGGAAGGGCTTTGCAGGGCGCTCTCTTCCCTCAACGTCTGCTCCAAGAAAGGGCTTTCGGAGATGTTCGACTCGACCATCGGCGCGCGCAGCGTATATATGCCCTTCGGCGGCAAGCGCCAGCTTACCCCCGCTATCGCCATGGCGGCGAAGATCTGCGGGGGCGAAACGGACGTTGCGACTGTCTCCGCTTACGGCTATTCAGCAAAGCTGATGAGCGGCGCGCCGTTCACGGGTGCCATATACAGCGTGGTTGCCTCCGTCGCAAAGCTGATCGCATCCGGGTGCGATTTTGACGAGATCAGGCTCACGTTCCAAGAATTTTTCATGCGTCTGCACCGCGATCCCAAGCGTTGGGGCGTGCCCCTCGCGGCGTTGCTCGGGGCGCTGTACGCACAGATCGGCCTCGGTTTAGGCGCCATCGGCGGAAAGGACAGCATGAGCGGCTCTTTTGAAGATATCGACGTTCCGCCCACGCTCATTTCGTTTGCGCTCGCGCCGGCAAAGGCGAGCGGGCTGATCAACAACGTGCTCGAAAAAGCGGGTACAAAGCTGTGGCTCGTGCCCGTTCCCAAAGACGAGAGCGAAGTGCCCGACTTTAAAAAACTTGCAGCGCTGTACCGTGAAGTGCATCGCAATATCCAAAGCGGCAATATCCGCTTTGCGACCGTCGTGGAAAACGGCGGCACGGCGGCTGCCGTGGCGAAGTCCTGTTTCGGCAACAATTTGGGCTTTGTATTTGCAGGGGATGCCCAGACCCTTCTTTCCGAGCGGTACGGCGACCTCGTCGTGGCTTTGGAAGATCCCGATGCCGTTTCCTTCCATAAAATTTTTATCGGGGAAACGTCGGAAAAAGATTTTTCCCTCGGCGAAGAAATTCTCCGCGGAAGCGATGCGCTTCAAGCGTTTACGGGTGCTTTGGAAAGCGTGTTCCCCAACAATGCGCCCGCCGCGGGCATTGCCGTGGACTGCGATTTCGAATGCAAGGGCAGGTGCTATGAAAATATAGCGATCAAGACGGCGAAGCCGCGCGTGTTTATCCCCGTGTTCCCCGGAACCAACTGCGAGTTGGATACGGCGCGCAAGTTCCGCCTTGCCGGCGCGGAGTGCGACGTGGTCGTTTTGAAAAACCGGAGCGCATCCGACATCGAAGAGAGCGTAAAGGCGTTCGCAGACGCTATATCCCGCGCGAATATCGTCGCTTTCCCCGGCGGCTTTTCGGGCGGCGACGAGCCGGACGGCAGCGGCAAATTCATCGCCACGACCTTCCGCAACCCGTATATCGCGGAGCAGATCGAAAAACTTCTCAAACAGCGCGACGGTTTGATTTTGGGTATCTGTAACGGCTTCCAGGCGCTCATAAAATTGGGGCTCGTGCCTTATGGCGAGATCCGCCCGCTCAAAGGCGGCAGCCCGACTTTGACGTACAACAACATTTCACGCCATGTTTCTACGCTGGTGGATATCCGCATTGCCTCGAACAAGAGCCCTTGGCTGGCGGCGTGCAAGGTGGGCGACGTGTTTACGGTGCCCGTATCGCACGGCGAAGGCAAGATCGTCGCGCCCGAAAGCGAACTCATCAAAATGCGCGAAAAGGGGCAGATCGCTACGCAGTACTGCGATTTAGACGGAAATCCGACCATGCTGTACCCGTACAATCCGAACGGTTCCGCGTGGGCGATCGAAGGCATCACTTCGCCCGACGGCAGGGTATACGGCAAGATGGGCCATACCGAACGCACGGGTGAAAATCTGTACAAAAACTATACCGGCAACTTCGACATGAAGCTGTTCGAAAGCGGCGTAAAATATTTTAAGTAATATAGTATCCGATTTTTTCAGTTGCGGGTTGCCGTATATGCAACCCGCAGTTGTGTTATTTAACTCATAATAAGTTGTTTTTATATTCATCGTGCGGTATAATGTATAAAAAAGGGGGATATCTGAATGGATACAATGGGGCGGCGCATCGCTTTTTATCGCAAAAAAGCAGGGTTCACACAGGAAGATCTGGCGGAAAAATGTTCCGTTACGCCGCAGGCGGTCTCAAAGTGGGAGAACGATATCTGCATGCCCGATATCGCGCAGATACCTGTTTTGGCAGGGCTTTTCGATATAACATGCGATGAACTTTTCGGCGTGGAGAGGCAGACAAATAGACAGCCTGTCGATTCAAGCGGGTTATGCGTTGCGCTGCGCGCCGAATCTTCTGAGGGAGATTCCGTCGACTTGCATCTGCCGTTTGAAACGGCGCTGGCTATGTTAACGACAAAATTTATCGATAAGACAAAATTTATTAATTTTGACGGGCGGAATCCTTTTAGCGATATCAACTTGGAAAAAATTATTTCTATGGCAAATGCTGGCGCAATCGGGAAGATCCTCGAAGCCGAAAGTTCTGAGGGCGACCATGTTTCCGTGGTGCTTTACCGGCCCTGACCGATTGAATTGAAAGCGATGAAAGGTAACTTGCGCGAAATTTGTTTATAACACAAGTATAAAACTTTTCGGGAAACGGCTGAAAGAGTTACGGACAGAGCGCGACTGCCTTTCGGAAAGAATGGGCTATTCACTTGCGGGGCAGGCGATTGCTTTTATTTGCAACGCAATTGCCGTAATGCCTGCCAAAAAAAGGCAAAATTTTAACAAACGCTTTACAAATTGCCGATATTGTGGTATACTTGCTTAAAATACACCATGGGTTGCGTATCGGAGTTAAATTATGAAATGTATGTATTGCGGATGCACGGAGAGCAAGGTCATCGACAGCCGTTCGACGGATGAAGGGCGCACCATACGCCGCCGCCGCGAGTGCATGCAGTGCGGCAGGCGCTTTACGACCTACGAGACGATCGAAACGACCCCCGTACTCGTCGTGAAGAATGACGGTACGCGCCAGTCTTTCGACCCCAATAAGATCAAAAACGGCATCATCAAGGCGTGCGAAAAGCGGCCCGTTTCCATGTCGAAGATCGACAAGCTGGTCGAGGAGATCAAAAAGGAAGTATACAATTCCCTCGAGCAGGAAATTTCTTCCAAACGCATCGGCGAGATGGTAATGGACGGTTTGCGAGAGATAGACGAGGTCGCCTATGTGCGCTATGCGTCGGTATACCGCCAGTTTACGGATATCTCTTCTTTCATGCGCGAACTGGAAACGCTCATGCAGCATAAAGATAAAATTTCGGAAGAAAAACAGCCCGAGTGACGGGCTTTTTTCTTCGTTTTGAACAGTTATGACGAAAAAGATCTTTGTGGGCGGCGTTCCCGTCGGCGGGGGCGAACGCATTAAGATACAATCGATGACGACGGTGAGGACGGCAAACGTCGATGAAGCGGTTCGGCAGATCGGCGCCCTTGCGGCTGCGGGGTGCGATATCGTGCGGGTCGCCGTTTTGGACGAGGCGGACGCGAGGGCGATCCGTGAGATCAAGGCGCGCGTTTCGCTTCCGCTCGTCGCGGATATTCATTTTTCGGCGCGGCTCGCCGTGCTGTCTGTCGAAAACGGTGCAGACAAGGTGCGCATCAATCCCGGGAACATCGGGGGAGAGGATAAAATAGCGCTGGTCGCCGACTGCGTGAAGGCGCATCATATTCCCGTGCGCGTCGGCGCGAATACGGGCAGTATAGAAAAGGGCTTTCTCGAACGGTACGGCAAAAGCGAGGTTTCCCTCGTAGAGAGCGCGCTGTACAACGTCGGCATCCTCGAAAAACACGGGATCGGCGATATCGCTGTTTCCGTAAAGGCGTCCGACGTGCCGCTGACCGTGCGTGCCTATCGCCTGCTTTCCCTGCGGTGCGATTACCCGCTGCACCTCGGCGTGACGGAGGCGGGTACAAAGGATAGCGGCGTGGTGAAGAGCAGTATCGGCATCGGGGCGCTCCTTTTGGAAGGCATAGGCGATACGATCCGCGTTTCCCTTTCGGCGGATCCCGTAGAAGAAATTTACGCGGCAAAGCGCATCCTGCGCGCGCTCGATCTCGAAAAAGACTATGCAGACGTAGTCGCCTGTCCGACGTGCGGGCGGTGCGAATGGGACTGCATGCGGCTCGCCGAACAGGTGGAAAAGCGGGCGTTCGGGGCAAAAAAACGGTGTAAGATCGCCGTGATGGGGTGCGTGGTGAACGGCCCCGGCGAGGCGGCGGATGCCGATCTCGGCATCGCGGGCGGGAAGGATTTCTGTCTGATTTTCCGCAAAGGTGTGCCCGAAGCGAAAGTCGCCAAAGAGTGCGCCGAGCAAGAGTTTTTGAAGAGAGTGGATGAACTGTTAGGAAGAGAGCAGAGCAAAGAATGACCCGTACGGAATTTTTGGAAAAATTGCATGGGCGCGAGAATTTTAAGCGCGCCGTGCTCAGTAAGATCGTGGTGGACAGAGGGGCGCGCAGCTGTGAATTTTCGATCGTGACGGATAGCGCGTATACGCCGGAAGACGAGGCGTTTGCCGCGCAGGCAGTGCGCGAAGCGGTGCCCGATTCATTGCAGACATCTGTCAAAATCAGCAAATTGGTCGCCGACGCGCAGATCGTGCGCCACAAGATCGTGGATTATCTCGCGCACAATCACCGCGCGGCTGCCGCGTTCGTGAGGGCGGAGGACATTGACGTCGAACGGGAAGGCGACAAGGTAAAATTTATCTTCGGCGTCGACGAGGAGGAGCGCAGTTTTTTCGAAACGCGCGATATCCTGCCCGGCATCGTCGCGATGCTGGAAAACAACTTCTGCGATCGGTTCGAAGGTGCGCTCGCCTATAAAGATAAGGGAGAGCTCCCGGACGAGGAGGACGATGCGCCGGACGACGACGATCCGGCCGACTACCGTCCGCCGCGTACTTTTAAGGTGCATAATTTCGAAACGATCGATTTCGGCGACGTGACGAAAGTGGCAACTTATATCAAGGACTGCACCTTTCGTTCCAATTCTCTGACGATTTGCGGCCAGATCACTTTTATGCAGGAGCGCGAGTCGCAAAAGGGGAAGCCGTACATCCGCTTTACCATATCCGATTCGACCGCCCCCATGAATTTTTCTTACTTTATCAAGAAAAAGACGGAGGAAAAGATCCGCGCATTGCAACAGGGGGATTGGATCGTCTGTACCGGAGAGAACGAGTTTTTTAACGGCAGGCTGAGCTTTACGGCGCGTTATATCAACCGCGGCACGCCGCCGCCCGACTTTGTGCCCGAAAAGCTGCCTACAAAGCAGGCGCCTGCCCATTACAGGGTGGTTGCGCCCGAAAAACTGACCGACTATAACCAGATGAACCTCTTCGATCAAAGCGTCATCCCGGATTGCCTGAAAGAGAATACTTTCGTCGTTTTTGACCTGGAAACGACGGGGCTCGTCAATATCCCGACGAACGGAAAGATGGACGCCATCACCGAGATCGGCGCGGTCAAGATCATTGACGGAGAGATCAAAGAAAAATTTACGACGCTCGTCGACCCCGAACGTCCGCTGACAGAGGAGATCGTCAAGCTCACGGGGATCACGGACGATATGCTCAAAGGGGCGCCCAAGATCGCCGACGTCATTCCCGATTTTTATAAGTTTTGCGAAGGAAGTTACCTTGTGGGGCATAATGTGCAGTTCGATTACCGTTTTGTACAGTACTATGCCTCGCAGAATGAGTACTCTTTTGAACAAAAGACGTTCGACACGCTTTCCATTGCGCAGTCGATACTGTTCCTGAAAAATTATAAACTGGATACGATCGCCGACCATTACGGGATCACTTTCAATCATCACAGGGCGTGCGACGACGCGCTGACTACGGCAAAAATTTTTATTGAGCTGATTAAAGCCAAAAAATGCTTGCCAAATGCGTAACGGTGTGCTATAATAGACATACTTGAATATGTTAGCTTGGAATTGAGAGTGGGTCACCGCTCTCAAATCTTTTTATGTGCGGAATTTTTCCGCCGAAGGAGCGGAGATGAAGGTCAAAAGCATAGAGGAGATCGGAGCGGCGCTTGCGCCCGTGGCGGAGGCGGTCGGCGTAGAGATCTACGAGATCGTTTTCAAACAGGGCAGGCACCCGTCGCTGACCGTCTTTTTGGATACGGACAGGGAGGGAGGCATCGATCTCGATACCTGCGAGCGATTTCATAACGCTGCCGATCCCGTGCTCGACGAGCTCGATCCGACCTTCGGGCAGCCGTATACGCTCAATGTGAGCAGCCCCGGCATTGACCGCCCTTTCAAAAAGGACAGTGATTATCTGCGCCACATCGGCAAAAAAGTGGAGATCAAACTGTATGCACCCGTCAAAGGGGAAAAATTTTTCGAGGCTGTACTTTTGGAATATGATCCCAAGGCGGGCAATGTGACGGTGGAAAAGGGCAAAGAAGTCTGCAAACTTAATTTGTCGCAGATCGTGAAGATGTCCGAAGCGATCGAATTCGGCGAATAAAACAAATCAGGCAAAAATCATTACGAAAACATCGAGGAGACGACAATGGTAAACAAAGAGTTCTTTTTGGCGCTCGAAGATCTGGAAGCGGAAAAGGGGATCAGCAGCGAAATATTTTTGGAAGCGCTCCGCGGGGCGTTGGTCGCCGCATATAAAAAACAGTATGACGGCGGCGCTGGCACGGTAGACGTCGTGCTCAACCCGGAAAAGGGGTCCATCAAGTTTTACACTGTCAAGACGGCGGTGGAAGAAGTGACTGATCCGGAAAAGGAAATCTCCCTGGCCGACGCGCGCGAATTGAAAAAGAGCTATAAATTGGGCGACGAGGTGCGCGAGGAGTTTGTGCCCAAGGATTTCGGCAGGATCGCCGCGCAGACGGCCAAGCAGGTCATCCTCCAAAAACTGCACGAAACGGAGCGCGACAACACGCTCAGCGAGTATTCGGACAAAAAGGACGAACTGATGAGCTGCGTCGTGCGCAAGGTGGATGCGAAAAACGTATATGTCGAGCTCGGCAAAGGGCAGGTAGAGGGGGTCATGCTCCCGCAGGATCAGGTCCCGGGCGAAAAATACAATGTAAACGACCGTATCAAAGTGTATGTGAAAAATATCAAAAACAACGGCAGGAACGCGCAGGTGCTCGTTTCCCGCACGTCGGCAGGCCTGGTCAAGCGTCTGTTCGAAAACGAGGTGCCGGAAATCAAGGCGGGTACGGTCGTCGTCAAGGCGATCACGCGCGAAGCGGGCCAGCGCACCAAGATGGCGATCTACAGCGAAGATCCGCAGGTGGATGCGGTCGGCGCGTGCGTCGGCAACAAAGGGGCGCGCGTCAACGCGGTCGTAGCCGAGTTGGGGGGCGAAAAGGTGGACATCATCCTTTGGAGCGAAAATCCGCTCGAATTTATCGCCAAGGCGCTCTCTCCCGCCAAAGTTATTTCGGTGACGCAGGTAGATGAGAAATCTGCCGTCGCGGTGGTACCGGACGATAAACTTTCCCTGGCGATCGGCAGGGACGGGCAGAATGCGCGCCTGGCCGCGCGGCTCACGGGATGGAAGATCGACGTCAAGAGCGAGAGTGCGGCGGCAAAGCTGGCGGCCCTCCGCCAAGAAGCGGAGGAGGCGCCGGAGAGTGCGCCCGCGCAGGATCCGGCAGCAGAGGCCGAGACCGACACGGCAAAAGAATAAGGGAACGGAGAGAGGTGTCCTTTTGAAAGTCAAAAAAATTCCGATGCGCATGTGCATCGCCTGCCATGAAATGAAGCCGAAAAAGGAGATGCTGCGCATCGTCAAACCGAAGGAAGGCGACGCGTTTATCGATTTTACAGGCAAGGCGGCGGGCAGGGGGGCATATATTTGCGACAGCCCCGATTGCGTGAAAAAACTGAAAAAGGGCAAGCTGCTCAATAAAACTTTTTCGGCGCAGATCCCCGAAGAAGTGTACGAGAAGATCGAGGAGGCATTTTTTGCAAACAAGTAAGGCGGAGCGCTATATAGGGCTGTGCATCAAAGCGGGAAAGCTGACTTGCGGCTTTAACGCATTGGCGGCAGAGAGGAAGGAGGTATATCTTTTGATCCTCTGTGCATCCGCTTCGGAAAACGCAAAAAAGAGCGCCCTTAAACTGAAGAACAAATTTGGCTGCGAGCTTTTGGAATATTCCCGCGGACTGTTGGAAGACCTTACGGGAAAGACCAATGCAAAGATCGCGGCTGTACGGGAAAAAAATCTGGCAAAGGCGATTTTGTCGGTTTTGGATGACGATTTGAAAATCTATTCGGGAGGCAAAGGTTAAGCAACATGGCAGAGGCAAAGAAGACGAATTACGCAAACATCGAAAACATCAATGCTCTTCTCGGTGCCGAAGGGATCGGTGCGCTGCTGAAAGAAGTGCAGGGGACGGAAAAGAAGGTGGGCGACATCCTCAAAAAACTTTCCGACCTTGAAAGCGCGGCGAAGCAGAAGGCGCAGGAGGAGGCGGAGCGCGAAGCGCGCGCCGAAGAGAGCGCCGCTGCGGCGAAAGCGGCGGCAGAACCTGCTGAACAGCCGAAAGCTCCCGAACCGCCCAAGGCGGAAGAAAAGCCGGTCAAGGCACCCGCAGCAGAGGCGGAAACTCCCGAACCGCCCAAGGCGGAGGAAAAACCCGCTGCGGCCGAAGCGCCTGTGTCCGCCGCGGAAGAAAAGAAAGCGGAAGAGCCTGCCGCACCCAAAGCGGAGGAACGGCAGCCCGTGCGCGAAAAGGCGGAACGCACGTTTGTCAGCAGCGGGCGTGCGGAACGGCCCGCCCGTCCGGCATATAACGGAGAACGGCCCGCATACGGCGCGGACCGTCCGCCGCGCCAGACAGATCGGCCGCAGGGCAGTCGGCCCTATGCGAATCAGGGGGAGCGCCCCGCTTACAATGCCGGGCAGCGCCCCGCATACGGCGACCGGCGTCCGGCGGGGGCACAGCCGCAGGGCCGCCCCGCAGGGATCGGGGCAAGGCCGCCTATGGGCGGCAGGCCCGCATCCGCAAGGCCGGCGGCAGGCGGCGCGAGGTTCGGTGCAGCGGCGCCGATCGCGCCTGCGGCTCCGAATAAAAGCGCAAATAAGAAGAAAACTTACGATAAGCCCTACGTCGAACAGAAAAAGACGGTCAATAAGCGCGCGCTCGTCAAGCAACAGGTTTCCGTTGCGGACTTTGACGAGGATAAGAGCGGGTACAGGAAGCTGCGCGTCAAAAAGCAGAAACAGCAGGCGGTGCAGACCATCAAGATCGATCATGCCGTCGTGACCAGTGAAAATATTCCCCTGAAAGTACTCAGCGAAAAACTGGGCATCACCGCTGTAGAGATCACCAAGCGGCTCTTCAAGGAGGGCATTGCCAAAACCATCAACGATTCGATCGATTACGATACGGCGGCCTATATCGCCTCCGATCTCGGCATCGAGTTGGAGTATAAGCCTGAAAAGACGGCGGAAGAAGCGCTCAGCGAGATCTACGGGGAAGAGACGGCGGGCGATACGAACAGCGTTACGCGTCCTCCCGTCGTGACGGTGATGGGGCACGTCGACCACGGCAAGACGTCGCTGCTCGATAAGATCCGGAGCACCAACGTCACCGCGGGCGAGGCGGGCGGCATCACGCAGCATATCGGCGCTTATTCCGTCACCGTCGGAGGAAAGACGATCACCTTCCTCGATACGCCCGGGCATGAGGCGTTCACCGCGATGCGTGCGCGGGGGGCACAGGTCACCGATATCGTCGTGCTCGTCGTGGCGGCGGATGACGGCATCATGCCGCAGACGGTAGAGGCGATCAACCATTCGAAGGCGGCGGAGGTTCCCATCATCGTCGCAGTCAACAAGATGGATAAACCGGAGGCCAATTTCGAACGGGTCAAACAGGAACTGACCAACAACGGTTTGGTGCCCGAAGAGTGGGGCGGCGACACCATCGTGTGCCCTGTGTCCGCCAAGACGGGCGAAGGCATCGAAAATCTTTTGGAAACGATCAACCTCGTGGCGGAAGTGCGGGAGTTGAAGGCCAATCCCGATCAGCCCGCGCGCGGCACGATCATCGAGGCGAAGCTGGACAAGGGCAAGGGCCCGGTCGCATCCGTACTTATCCAGAACGGAACGCTTCACACGGGCGACAACATCATATCGGGCACGACGTCGGGCAGGGTGCGCGCCATGATCGACGACAAGGGCAGAACGGTCAAATCTGCAGGCCCCTCGATGGCGGTCTCCATCCTCGGGCTGGAGGAAGTGCCCAATGCGGGGGACTCCATCATTGCCGTCGAGCAGGATAAGCTCTTGAAGCAGGTGCTTGAAGAGAGAAAGAGAAAGGAAAGCGAGTCGATGATCAAGTCGCAGTCGCGCGTGACCCTCGACGATGTGTTCGGCAAGATCGCCGAAGGCAAGATCAAGGGGCTGAACATCATCGTCAAAGGGGATGTGCAGGGCTCGGTCGAAGCGGTCAAACAGTCGCTGCTGAAACTCTCCAACGACGAAGTGCGCGTACACATCCTGCACAGCGGCGCAGGCGCGATCACGGAATCGGACGTCATGCTCGCCGATTCTTCCAATGCGATCATCGTGGGCTTCAATGTTCGCCCCGATACCAAAGCGAAGGCGCTGGCGGAGCGCAGCGGCGTTGACGTGCGCACCTACAGGATCATCTATGAATTGCTCGACGATATCCAGGCGGCGCTCAAGGGCATGCTCGCTCCCAAGTACAGGGAGATCATGACGGGCAAATGCGACGTGCTGCAGACCTTTAAGATCACGGGGGTCGGCATGGTTGCCGGCTGCTATGTGACGGAGGGTAAGATCGTGCGCAGCGGCAAACTGCGCATCTACCGCGACGATATCATGATCGTCGAGGGCGCGGTCAGGCAGCTGAAACGCTTTAAAGACGACGTCAAAGAGGTTTCCGGCGGATTCGAATGCGGCGTGAGCATAGACGGGTTCGACGGCATCCAAGTCGGCGACGTGATCGAGTGTTACGTTACAGAAGAGATCCCCGCGTGACGGCGGCGCCGCGGTGGGGCGCGTAAAGAAAATTTCGGCGGAGATCCGTTGCGGAATGGCTTCCGCGGCGGGTCTTTTTGCAAAAGCATGGCGGGCGCGCGGTTTTTGCGGCGCCGCAAAAGGAGAATAAAATGAAATCATTGCGGGGGGAGAGGCTCTCTTCCGAATATCAAAAAGCGGTCTATGAGATCATTTCCACGACGCTGAAAGACAGGACGGACAAGATCAAGGGGTTGGTGAGCATCACGGGGGCGGACGTTTCGCCCGACCTTAAAAATGCCAAAATTTACGTCAGCATCCTCGCCAAAAACAAGGAGGAGGAGCAGGCGACGTTTGACGAACTGGCGGCGCATGCGGGATTTATCCGCCACGAGCTGGCGCACATGATGCGCTCGCGTACCGTGCCAGAGATCCGCTTTTTCAAAGACGGCAGCATGGAGTACGGAGAAAAGATCGACCGCATCATCAAACAGCTCGAGGAAAAGGAGAACGGTGAGGGAGGGCAGCATGACCCTGGCTGAGATCGCAGAAAAGCTAAAAGCACTCAAAAGTGCGGTCATCTTCTGCCATATGCGCCCGGACGGCGATGCCATCGGCGCGGCGATGGGATTGAAGAGGCTGCTTTCCGGCTGCGGCGTCGCATGCAGCGTCGCGTGCGAGAGCGCCATACCCGAAAAATTTAAATTTCTGCCCGGTACGGAGGAATTTTCTGCGCCGCTGCAGAAAGATGCGGAAGCATTTATCGCCGTCGATTCGAGCGACGAAAACAGGCTGGGCAGGTACGGCGAACTGTTTGCCAAGGCGAAGAAGGTAAAATTCAATATCGACCATCACATTTCCAATACCCGTTTTGCCGATCATAACTATGTGGAGGATGCGGCGGCGGCTTCGGAGATCGTGACAAGGCTTTCCGAATTTTTCGGCGGCGTACATGATCCGCTGACGGCCAATTTTCTCATGATGGGCTTGAGCTCGGATACGGGCAATTTTGCGCATAAAAACGTGACGGCGGATACCTTTCGGGCGGCGGCATACCTTGCGGAGCGAGGGGCGGACGTCAACCTGATCCAGTATAATATGTTTAAAAAACAGAGCCGCGAACGGGCAAAACTTTTCGGCGACACGATGGCGAAGATCCGCTATTTTGAGGACGGGGCGATCGCCTTTATCGCCGTGACGGCGGAAGATCTCGCGCGTACAGGGGCGACATCTGACATGACGGAGGGATTTATCGACTTTCCGCTCGGCGTGGACGGCGTGGAGGTCGCTGCCTGCCTGTTGGAGACGGGGCACAAGAAATTTAAAATTTCTCTCCGCTCTAAGGGAAGGGCAAACGTCAACGAGATCGCCGCGGTATACGGCGGCGGCGGACATGTGCTGGCAAGCGGCTGCATGATCGGCGGCGATCTGGAAGAAGTCGTCGATAAGCTGCGCTACACCATCTTGCAGCACTTGGCGGAATAGGGCGGCTATGGAAAACATCAGCGGATTTATCAACCTGAATAAACCTGCGGGCATGTCGAGCGCGGCGGCCGTCGCCAAGGTCAAACGGGCGACGGGAATGGCCTGCGGGCATATGGGAACGCTCGATCCTTTGGCGAGCGGCGTATTGCCCGTGGCGCTGGGCAATGCAGCGCGCCTGTTTAACTACCTTTTAGAGAAAGAAAAGGCGTATCGCGCGGTCTTTCGTTTCGGTATGGAGACGGACACCCTCGATGCGGCGGGTACTGTGCTGCGCGAGGGGCTGTCCGTCCCGGACGAGGGGGAGATCAGAAAGGTTTTGCCGGAATTTATCGGCAATATCGATCAGATACCGCCCGCGTACAGCGCCAAAAGCGTCAACGGGGTGCGTGCCTACCGCCTCGCGCGGCAGGGTGCAGAGGTCGCTCTCAAAGCAAAAAATGTGCGCATTTCGGAATTCTCGCTCGCGGGCGGGGCGGAAGGAGAGTATACTTTTTTCATCCGCTGCGGCGGCGGAACTTATATCCGTTCGCTCGCGCGGGATCTTGCCGCGCGGCTGGGTACGGCGGCGACGATGACTTCCCTCGTGCGGGAGAAGAGCGGCGTTTTTACGCTGGAAAACAGCATCGGGCTCGATGAGCTCGGCAAATGGAGGGAGTATCTCATTTTGCCCGATGCGGTGTTTGAAATGCCTTCCCTCGACTTTGACGGTGAGGATGCGCGGAAGATGAAGAACGGGCTTTCTTTGCCCTTTGCGGGAAAGGAAGGCCTGTACAAGCTGTACTTCGACGATGAGTTTTACGGCATCGCGCAGGCGAGCGAAGGGCGCGTGCGCGCCAAGGCAAAAATATGCGCATAATACATTACGGGGGGCAGGGAGAGACGTGCGTCTTTCTGCTCGGATATTTTGACGCCGTGCATGTGGGGCACAGGAAGCTGATCGCGCGGGCGAAAGATTTGGCAAAGGAGAGGGGCGTTTCGCTCGCGGCGCTGACCTTTACAGACGCGAAGCGGGGTGAACAGGTGTATGTATTTTCTGAGCGGGTCGCCATTTTGTCTTCGCTCGGCGTCGATTATGTTTATGCCGCTCCCTTTGACGACGCTTTCAAAAATACGGAGGGGGAGGCGTTTCTCGATACGGTAAGAGAGCGCTGCGGCGTGAGCGCCTTCGTCTGCGGAGAGGATTTTCGTTTCGGAAAAGGCGCGATATGTGGAGAATTATATCTGACAGAGTACTGTAAAAAGCATCGAATCGAATGCGAAATACTGCCGCTCGTTTCGATAGGCGGACAAAAGGCCTCGGCGTCGCTGGCGAAAAGATATCTGGATGAAGGGGATATCATATCCCTCAATGCGCTGCTCGGCGATTGTTATTTCATAGCGGGTACGGTGGCGACGGAGGGGCGGCATGTGGGCAGGCGCATCGGGTTTCCGACGGCGAATCTGCATCCGAAGGCGGGTAAATATCCGCTCTGCCAAGGTGTTTATGCGGTGCATGTATCCTTGGACGGCAGAACGTACCGGGGCATTGCGAATTTCGGTCCGCGCCCGACGTTCGGAGACGGGCGCATTGTATGCGAAACGTACATAGACGGCTTTTCGGGCGATCTCTATGGACGGGACCTGACGGTATTTTTTGATTTTCGCATCCGCGGCATCATGAAGTTTGCGTCTGCAGAGGCGCTGAAAAATCAACTGAAAAACGATTTGGAGAAGATACGATGATCTTATTCGGGCCGAGCGGCAACAGCGAAAGTTTTTATGCGGCGGGGTATTCCCATACCGAGCAGTCGGCAAAATATGTGAAGGATATGGGGCTGGACTGCTTCGAGTATTCCTTTGGGCGCGGCGTGCGCATGACGGAGGAAAAGGCGATTTCCATCGGCGATGCGTTTCGCGAACAGGGGGTGGAGATCAGCGTACATGCGCCGTATTACATCAATTTTGCCAACCCTTCCGATGAGAGCGCGCAGAAGTCGTACGGCTATGTGCTGGACAGCGGCAAGATGCTCAAACGGATGGGCGGAAAGCGGTGCGTATTTCATCCTGCGGCGCAGGGCAAAATGGAGCGCGAAGAGGCGGTCGCCCTTACGGAAGAACGGTTAAAGGTACTGCGCGATTATATCTACCTCAATCATTTGGAAGATCTGTATTTTTGCCCGGAGACGATGGGGAAGATCGCGCAGATCGGCACGCTCGAAGAGGTCGTGCGCTTCTGCAAGATCGATAAAGTGTATCTGCCTGCCGTGGATTTCGGGCATCTCAATGCGCGCGAACAGGGGAGTTTGAAGACGGTCGGCGATTATAGGGCGCGGCTGGAATACATGATCTCTGAACTCGGCTATGAGCGGGTCAAGCATTTCCATGTGCATTTTTCAAAAATTCAGTATTCGGTGAAGGGTGAAGTCAGGCACCTTACCTTCGCGGATACGGAATACGGCCCGGAATTTGCGCCGCTTGCGGCGGCTCTCAAAGAATTGAAGCTCGAGCCGTATATCGTGAGCGAATCGGCGGGCACGCAGGCGGAGGACGCGCTGGCGATGAAACGGATATACGAGGCGCTGTGATTCGCAAAAAAAGTACAAAACGTATTGCGATAAATTGACTTGCTTTGAAAAATTTGATAAAATATTTGCATGGACAATACGAAAAAGGTTTTTCGTTCAATAAAGGCGGACGCGATGCTCACGGCGAGCCCGGATCTGCGCAGGTACCTCACGGGGTTTGCGAGCAGCTTCGGTTTCGTATATACGGATGCGCAGGAGAGCGTGTTTTTTACCGATCCGCGCTATGCGGAGGGGGCGCGCGCCGCGCTGAAAAACGCCTTTATCGCCGTTGAGGTGGCGCAGAGCGAGGAGACCGTTTTAGATTATATAAAGAGCAAAAAAATAAAGACGCTTGCGGTGCCGATGGAAAGGGTTTCTCTGCCGCAGTACGCCGCGCTCAAAAAGCGCAGGTTCAAATTGACGGACAGCATGCCCGCGCTTGCGGACGCGATGTGTTTTAAGACGGAAGAAGAGATCGGGTATATCGCAAAGGCGTGCGAGATCGCTGAGCGAGCATACGCAGATCTTTTGGAGCGGCTCAAGGAGGGCATGACGGAAAACGAGACGGCGGGGCTGCTCGAATACCTCATGCGCAAGCACGGTGCGGAGGACAGGTCGTTTGAAACGATCGCGGCCTTCGGTAAAAACACCTCCGTGCCACATCATGCGCCGGGCGAGGACAAGCTGAAAAGGGGTATGCCCGTATTGCTGGATTTCGGCTGTAAGGCTGGAGGCTATTGTTCGGACATCACGCGCACTTTCCTGTTCGGGGAGGGCGGCGAAGAAAACGAGGAATTTAAGACCGTTTACGGGCGCGTTTTGGAGGCGCACCTGATCGCGGCGGAAAATATCCGCAACGGCATGACGGGCATGCAGGCAGACGCCTATGCGCGCGACCATCTCAAAAAGTACGGGCTGGATAAATTTTTTACCCATTCGCTCGGCCACGGGATCGGCGTAAATATCCATGAGGAGCCGCGGCTCTCCAGCCGCAGCGGGGATATTCTGCGCAACGGAATGGTCTTTTCCATAGAGCCGGGCGTATACTTTGAGGGGAAGTTCGGCATTCGGATAGAGGACAGCGTCACGATCGAAAACGACAGGGTAAGATCTTTTATGAAGACGGAAAAAGGGCTGACGGTACTGTAAAGCCAGGGCTTTATTCATAGCGGTTCTCATGCCGCGCAAGTAATAAGAAAAATTTTAAGGAGAGACAGATCATGATTTCAGCAGGAGATTTCAGAAAGGGCGTGACCATTGAATATAACGGCAACGTTTATGTCGTCGTAGAGTTTCAGCACGTCAAACCCGGCAAGGGCGCGGCATTTGTGCGCACAAAGCTCAAAAATGTGGTGACGGGCGCGGTACTCGAGCAGACCTTCAACCCTTCCGAAAAGGTAGAGAATGCGCATATTGAGACAAAGAAGATGACTTATTCGTACAGCGACGGCGAATTGTATTGGTTTATGGACGACGAATTCAACCTGACGCCGCTCAATCACGATCAGGTCGAAGATGCGCTCAAATATATCAAGGAAAACGATCCCGTGACCGTGCGCTTCTATAAGGGGGCGGCGTTCTCGGTCGAATGCGAGAACTTTGTCGAACTCAAGATCATCGAGGCAGAGCCGGGCGTGAAGGGCAATACGGCGACCAACGCGACCAAGATGGCGACGCTCGAAACGGGAGCGAAGAT
This sequence comes from uncultured Clostridia bacterium, assembly GCA_904374385.1. Taxonomy (GTDB): domain Bacteria; phylum Bacillota; class Clostridia; order Christensenellales; family Borkfalkiaceae; genus Borkfalkia. The sequence goes on from CAJFGA010000021.1 coordinate 21,119, forward strand.
TCAGGTCCCTATGTTCGTGAACGAGGGCGAGACGATCCGCGTCGACACCCGCACGGGCGAATATATGGAACGCGTCAAGTAATCATCGAAAGGAAGAGAGCCGCGCCGAGAGGCGGCGGCTCTTTCTGTTTGTTTGCGGGCACTCTGTGCCCGCGGGGAGCGGAAGCATGAGGGCAGTGATACAGAGGGTTGGGCATACGAAGCTGTCGGTCGAAGGCAGGCTGATTGCGGAAATAGAAAATGGCCTTGTTGTCTACCTCGGCGTAGGGGCGGACGATACGGCGGCACAGTGTGCACCGATGGCGAAAAAGATCGCGCAGCTGCGCATTTTTGAGGATGCGGGCGGCAAAATGAATCTCTCCGTGCAGGAAGCGGGCGGAGAGGTTTTGCTTGTTTCGCAGTTTACGCTCTACGGGGATTGCCGCCATGGCAATCGGCCGAGTTTTATTGCGGCGGCGCGCCCGGAAGCGGCGGAACCGCTTTACGAGGAAGTGATTCGTCTGCTATCGGAGAGGGGGCTTCGCGTAAAGAAAGGCGTGTTTGGCGCGGATATGAAGATAGAGCAGTATAATGACGGGCCGGTCACCGTACTGTTTGAGTGTTGATAGGGCAGAGGTATACGGATGAAGATCAAATATTTGGGAACTGCCGCGGCGGAGGGCTTCCCCGCGGCGTTCTGTAACTGTGACTTTTGCAAGAGGGCGCGCGGCGATCTCGGGCGGGAGATGCGCACCCGTTCGCAGGCGATCGTGAACGGGGATTTACTCATCGATTTTCCGCCAGAAAGCTATGTGCATGCGATGCGGTACGGGTTGGATCTTTCGGCAGTCGAAAATCTGCTCGTGACCCATTCGCATACCGATCATTTTTATGCACAGGAGTTCGTCAACCGGGGGTATCGCTTTGCGTACAGAATGAAGACGCCCGCGCTTTCCGTCTACGGAAACGAGGAAGTCGGGGCGGTTTTTGAAGAGGGGACGCGCCGCGAGATCAGGCCGGCTGTCGCGGAGGGCTTGCATTTTCATTGCGTGCATCCCTATGAAGATCTAAAGGTGGGGGCGTACCGCGTGCTGACGCTCCCTGCGCGCCACGGAAATAAAGAGGAGGCGCTTCTTTACTGTATAAGCCAAGAGGGCAAAAGTATTTTATGGCTGAACGATTCGGGGCCGCTGTTGGAGGAGGTATATCCCTTTTTAGAGAAAAAGGGGATCAAGGCCGATATGGTCAGTTTCGATTGTACTTTTGCGGACGAAGAGCACCCCTCCAGCGAACGGCATATGAATATCTTTCAAAATATGGAAGCGCGCGAAAAAATGGTCAAATATCACATCGTTGATCAAAATACAAAGTACTATGTCACGCATTTTTCGCATAACGGAGCGCCTTTTCGGGACAGGATGGAGCAAATGGCGGCAAGGCACGGCTTTATTGCTGCTTACGACGGGTGTGAAGCGGAAGTATGATCATTTGACAAACAGGCTTTCCTATAGGGTTGTCGGCGAAGGGGCTGATGAGGAGAATGTTCGCAAACGGGCGGCAAGCGGCAACCGCGGCTGACGCGGTCATAAGCGCGGCTTGCGCGCTTGCCGGCTGTATGAAGGCTGACCGCCCGAAAATAAACATCCACCGGCTTTGCCGGTGGATGTTTATTGTATCAAAGATTTTTTGTTGCGGGGCAGAGGGCCGGGGCTTCGCCTTGTCACAACGGGCCGGTAAGCCGGGGCGGAAGAGACTATTTTTTCGGCGGGCGGATGTTTTCAAAGATCACATTGTCGACGATGTCTTTGACGCGATCGTATTGCGCTTGGGTGCGCACTGTCCAACCGAGCAAAACGGTCCCCTGTCTGCGGGCGGGCCTGTACGGAAGGTTTTCGATGTTGTAGCTGATAAAATCGGGCGACGTGAACGCGTTCATGTTCATGTGTTTGACGATATAGTTTGGGATGCTGAATTTTGCGCTGAAGCCGCCGAGCTGCCCGCGCAAAAGGGCCGGGGCGATTTTTTTGGCGCGCAGAAGGCATCGGAAGTCAAAAGACTGCAGGGCAAATTCACCCCTGTAATTTTGAAGGGCTTCGATTGTCTTTGCGGTGAGTTCTTTTGGATTATGGTCTTTGATTTCGATGAGCAGGGGAACCTTTCCGCCGATAAATTCGAGAAGTTCGTTGAAGAGCGGGATGCGCTCGTCCGTATCGAGAAGTCGGAGGGAGGAGAGTTCTCGGAAGGTCTTTTCTTGAATTTTACCGGGAGCGCCCGTCATGCGGCGGAGCGTTCCGTCGTGGAAAACGGCGATTTGGCCGTCTGCGGTCAGGTGTACGTCGATTTCGATGGCGTAGCCCTCTTCGGCTGCGCGCGCATAAGCCGCATAGGAATTTTCCGGGATCCCCAGGGCGGCATCGTGCAGTCCGCGATGGGCGATGGGGGTGGTCAAGAGAAAGCTGTCTTTTTGTATGCGCATGATGACCTCCTGTAAGCACAAAAATATTATACCACTGCGGTTCGGAATTGGCAATTTGTTTGCCAAATTTTTTATTTTTTACTATAATAGTAGTTGTATCAAGGCGCCGAGGTTTTCGGCAGTTCGGAGTAGAAAATGGCAAAACCCGATAAAAGGATCAGAAATTTTTGCATCATAGCACATATCGACCACGGCAAGAGCACGATCGCCGACCGCATCATGGAACTTACAGGGCAGGTCTCTCAGAGAGATATGGAGGATCAGCTTTTGGATTCGATGGATCTCGAGCGGGAGCGCGGCATCACGATCAAGCTGACGCCCGTGAGGATGTTTTATAATGCGGCGGACGGACAGGAATATGAGTTCAACTTGATCGATACGCCGGGGCATGTAGACTTTACCTATGAGGTTTCGCGCTCGCTCGCCGCGTGCGAGGGGGCGATCCTTGTCGTCGATGCGACGCAGGGCATCGAGGCGCAGACGCTCGCGAACGTCTATCTCGCCCTCGAAAACGACCTCGAGATCATCCCCGTCATCAACAAGATCGATCTCCCTTCGGCGGATATTGAAGGGACAAAAAAGGAGATCGAGGATGTCATCGGGCTGGACGCATCCTATGCGCCCTGCGTATCGGCGAAAGAAGGGATGAATATCGCGGATATCCTGGAGGCGATCGTGGCGCATATCCCGCCCCCCGACGGAGATACGGACGCCCCTCTCAAGGCGCTCATCTTTGACAGTTACTACGACAATTATAAGGGCGTTATCCTGTTCGTGCGCGTGAAGGACGGCAGCGTAAAGGTGGGGGACGTCATCAAAACGTTCCGTTCGGACAAGCAGTACGACGTGACGGAAGTGGGCGCATTCAGCCCTAAGCTCGCGCCGAAAGAGATCTTGCGGGCGGGCGAAGTCGGATACATCGCCGCGAGCATCAAGAGTATTCAGGATGTCGCCGTGGGCGATACGGTGACGAGTGCGGTGACGCCGGCCGCCGAGCCGCTGCCCGGGTATAAAAAGGTTCAGCCGGTCGTGTTTTGCGGGATCTATCCGCTGGACGGCAGCAAATTCAATGATCTGAAAGACGCGCTTCTGAAATTGCAGCTCAACGACGCCGCGCTCATTTTTGAGCCGGATACTTCCGTCGCGCTCGGGTTCGGGTTCCGCTGCGGATTTTTAGGGCTGTTGCATATGGAGATCATTCAAGAGCGTATCGAGCGGGAGTTTAATCTGGATATCATCACGACGGCGCCGAGCGTTTCATATAAGGTACACAAGACGGACGGGGAGGAGTTGTTTGTGGACAACCCGTCGCACTTACCCGATCAGACGGATATCGACTATATGGAAGAGCCGATCGTAAAGGCGGAGATCTATTCGCCGCCCGAGTATATCGGGTCGATCATGGACCTATGCCAGGATAAGCGCGGGGTGTTCAAGGATATGACTTACCTCGACGAAAAACGGGTGAAACTTTTGTATACGCTACCGCTCAATGAGATCATTTATGACTTTTTTGACCAAATCAAGTCGCGCACCCGCGGCTATGCGAGTTTCGATTACGAACTGATCGGCTACGAAAAGAGCGAATTGGTCAAATTGGATATCTTGCTCAACGGCGACGTGTGCGATGCATTGTCGATGATCGTGCATAAGGACAGGGCTTATCCGCGCGGCAGAGAGCTTGCGGAAAATTTGAAAGAGGCGATTCCTCGTCAGTTGTTTGAAATCCCCATTCAGGCCGCCGTGGGGGGGAAGATCATCGCGCGCGAAACGGTCAAAGCGGTGCGCAAAGACGTGCTTGCCAAGTGCTACGGCGGCGATATCACGCGAAAGAAAAAACTGCTCGAAAAACAGAAAGAGGGCAAAAAGCGGATGCGCAGCATCGGCTCGGTCGAGGTGCCGAGCGAAGTGTTTATGTCTATCCTAAAGACAAACAAGTAGAGGAATGATGATCAGAAAGGCGACGGCGGAGGATGCGCCGCAGATCTTTGCTCTTGTGGCGGAAACGATCGATGCCTGCTATCCGGGGCATTACAGCGGGAATATTGTACAAACTTTCCATAAATTTCATTCATTGGACAGTATTATGTCTGACATAAAATCTGAAAAATGTTATCTGGCAGAGGAGGGGCCGCTTCTTCTGGGAACGGTGACGGCGGACGGCGTGCATGTGCGGCGTCTGTTTGTAGCGCCTTTCGCGCAGGGGCAAGGAGTCGGTTCGGCCCTCTTGCGGGAGGCGGAGAGGGCCATATTTTCTTCGCATAGGTGTGTGACGGTGGACGCGTCGCTGCCGGCGGAAACATTTTACGAAAAAATGGGGTATGCCGTCGTGCGGGAATGCTCGGAAGAGGTGTGCGGCGAGAGGATCGCATGGAAGGTGTATCAAAAAAGTGCGGGAGAGAGGTGCGGCTTATGATCAAGGCGGTCATATTAGATTTTTACGGGACGGTCGTAGAGGAGAGTTATGCTTTGCTCGACCGCGTTGCGGATGTGTTTTTGGCGCACGGGGCGCGGGCGCGGCGGGAAGAAATAGCGGCGCTTTGGTGGAAGGAGTTCCGCCTGCAATGCGACGGTGCGCACGGTGCGGATTTTTGTCTGCAGAGAGAGCTTTACCCTCGTACTTTGGAGCGCATGGTGTGGCAAACGGGCGCGGAGGGATTGGATATCAATGCCGTGGTGAAAGAAATAATCGCGTTTGCGGTGAGTTCTCCGATGTTCGAAGATGCGCGCCGCTTTTTACAGAAGTGTCCTCTGCCGTATTACATCCTTTCCAATATCGACAATGCAGAAATTGAAAAGATCGTGGCACGGCACGGGTTAAGGCCGAGCGGCATCTATACCAGCGAGGATGCGCGGGAATATAAGCCGCGGAAGGGGATCTTTGAAAAGGGGCTGCAAAGGTTTGGCTTGCGGGCGGATGAAGCGGTGTATGCGGGCGATTCCTTCCGCAACGATTACGAGGGCGCGAGAGGCGCCGGTATGCTGTCGTTTTGGCTGAACAGAAGGGGAGAGATGGGGCCCGACGGGTGCCGGGCGCTGCCCGATTTAGAGGCGCTGCTGCCTGCGCTGGAAATATTGCGTAAGGAGTCGGAGCATGGAGACGATTTATCGTAATCCGAAAAATAAAAATTTTTTTGAATTTGTGTACGAAGCGGTGCAGTGTATCCCTGCGGGGAAAGTTGCAAGCTACGGGCAGATCGCGCGGCTGTGCGGCAGTCCGCGCTCTTCGCGCGCGGTAGGCTATGCGCTACACGTCAACCCTCTGCCGGGCATCGTTCCCTGTCACAGGGTCGTCAATCGCGCGGGGCGGCTTGCGCCCGCCTTTGCCTTCGGCGGTGCAGGGGTGCAAAAGAGGATGCTGGAAGAGGAAGGCGTCGCGGTGACGGAGGACGGCGGTTTATACTATGTTGATATGGATATTTACCGCTGGAATCCGGAAATATAGAAAAAATGCAGAGTATTATGCGCGGCATAATACAGAGCATAAAAGGAAGCGCTATGGCAGGGATCTATATTCATATACCTTTTTGCAAATCTAAATGCCGCTACTGCGATTTTACGTCGTATCCGGGGAAGATCGGCTTTGCCGAGGCTTATATTGCGTGCGTGTATAAGGAAATGAAACTGCGCGCCGCTGAGCTGCATGACAAGGTATTCGATACCGTCTACTTCGGCGGCGGGACGCCGTCTGTCATCGATGAAAAGCTGATCGCGGGGTGCATGAATCAAATACGCAAGTGTTACCTGCTTGCAGAGGGGGCGGAGGTGACCGTCGAGGTCAATCCGGGCACGGTGACGAAGGGGAAGATCGACGCATATAAACGGGCGGGGATCAATCGCTTTTCTGTGGGACTGCAGACAGCCGTGGACAGTCAGCTCGAAGAGATCGGCAGGGTGCACACGGCGGCCGATTTTGTCGAGGCGTGCAAGTTGATCGGCCGTGCAAATTTCAGTGCCGACATTATGATCGGACTGAAGGGGCAGACCTTTGCAGACGTGGAAAAATCGGTGCAGTTGGTCAAACAATGCGGTGCAAAGCATATTTCGATATATGCCCTCACGCCTGAGGACGGAACTCCCATCTATTCGGACTATCTCAACGGCGAA
>CAJFGA010000022.1 GCA_904374385.1 uncultured Clostridia bacterium
TAGGCGGAAGTCGTATCCGTACTGGACTCGCGCGAGCCGGCGTCGATGAGGATATCGGTATCGCCCGCCTTGATATAGATAGAGTCGCCCGCAAACGCGTTGCCCAATTCCATAAAATGGATGGACAGATCGCCGCTGACGTATACGTCGCCGCCCGTCGGGCGCTTTATGTAAGTGTAGACGGCAAACGCCGCGATGAATCCGATGGCGAGCGCCAAAATGCAGGCAACAAGGGTAAGCCCTGCGGAAAACTTTTTCTTAGCCATTTATATAGTCCTCCGCACCTTCCGGATCGCCGACGATGACGACGCGCACGCGCTGAAAATTTCCCCAACGGATGTCGTCGATCGTATACACGAGCTGATAGACGCCTTCAACGCTGGCATTCAGTTCGTCGCCGCCGACCTGAACGTTTGCAGAAACGTCCCTGCCGAAGGATATGACCGTCGCGCCCTCGTCGAAGAAGGCATCGCCGATCTCCATGCGCACGACCTTATCTCCGTTCAGCTCGAAACGGTCATTCTTAGTCAGATGCGCCGATGCGATTGCGCCCGCAACGGCACCGACGATCAGAAAGAGAACAGCCAAAACGAGCGTCGCCGTATGCGTTTTTTTGACCGCTTTTTCGGCTGATTTTGCAACGTTGCTCTTTTTTCGTGCCATAAGCACCTCCCTTTATAATATCTATATTATACCATAAAGAGAAAAGTTTGTAAACCGCATTGCGAAACCGTCAAAGATCCGAAGCGGTTTCCCACTTTGCATACAGTTTTGTTTCTGTATATATAAGCTCTCCGTTTTCATCATATTCCGCCGCTGGCAACGTATCCTGTTCAAAATTCCATACGTTAATGCATTCCGGTTCTTTATACCATCCTGCAAATGTATACCCTTCTCTTTGCGGGTCGTACGGAGTTTTTTCGATCTTTCCGCCGCGCTCAAAATCGTTGATGAAAAAATACCCCTCATTCGGCGCCCCTCCATAATTAAACATATACGAAGTGTTCGCCTTTTGCAGCTCAGAATATTTTAAATCGTTTTTATTCCTGTATCTTAAAATATAATTACTTATCTCCTCTATCGTTACATTCTCGGTTAACGATTGTTTATATTTGTCATAAAAGAGTGGATTACAAAATCCTTTTCTTTTATACCCATATAAAAAGCTACACGCATAAGAAACATACTTATCATCGCAATTTGTAAAATAGCAATCCCCACATAAATCACGAACAAAATATAAAGTTGATTTTACACAATGCGAAAACGGAAAATACACTACATTTCCTTTTGCCTCTAATCCAAATTGCCCGGAAATCCCCATAGGACTTCTTTGCTCTAAATAGGTATATCTCACCTCCTTTCCATTATAATAAGCAGGCACATAGATCTTTTCTTTCAACCCTTCCTCATTGATACCCACGATCGTATAGCAATCTTCTGAATCTTCCCCCGTGTTTCCCATCCATTTATGCCAGTTGCCCATATAATAATATACAAAATCTCCGTCGCTTACAAACTCGTCTGTGGGATCATAACAGCCAGTCATACATACAATGCAGGTACTTAACATAACGGCTGATAATATAATTGCTGCGATCTTTTTCATGATTTCCTCGCCTTTCGTTATTCGACTTTGGGTAAATAAACAATCATTAAATTGAAACCGTTTATGCGCCGGCCAGTGAACCGCCGTTCGGATCCAGTTCAATTGTAACAGATATCGGATTCCAAATTGCTTCCACCATACATTCACTATCCCGTTGCTCGCTTGAACAATCGGGCATGATATTGCCGAGGACTGTACCTTCCAACACCGTATTGTCCGGTGCGGCCGTTATCTTCCAACCGCCAAACGTATATCCTTTGCGTACGGGGATCCTGGTGTTAAGTTCATTCACTATACAGCTGCCGGAATCCACTGCTATCGATGTAAAACTCTGCCCCTGTACGTTAGTAACGAAAATCAACGTATGCTCTTCTAATCTGTACTCGGCAAAAAATTCTACCGTTCCGTTAACCGACTCTAAGAAAGGCATTGAGCTCCTGGAAAGCCTGAATGTGACTCTGTCTCCGTTTGGTTTCAGATAATAAAAATACCTTATCAATTTATCCTGAATTTTATAGTATTGCTGGAACGTTTCTTCCAAAATATTCTCGTTTGCAAGCTGCATTCCGACCGTTACTTCGACTTCTTCATCTGTCCAAGCAGACCCTGAAAAATAAATACTGCCGGTTTCGGCATCATAACGTATTTTAAAACTTTCCGGCTCCCAAACCCCATGTAAAACCGCGTCTTCGGGCAAATCCCACTTCCTGACAGCGTTGCCGCTCGCATCCGTAAACGCAATTGTGCCATAATACCAACCCAAAAATTTGAAGCCTTCTCGCGTCGGGACATTAAGACAGAAATCGTCCGTTCCGTAAGTTACATGTGCAAGATCGACCGAAGATGCCGGATAATCCGTTGAACCTTTGGAATCAAACCCGACGGCAATGCTCTTTGCTTCCCATATTGCTTTCAGATTCAAATCGCCCGTTTTGCCGCTGATCTGATTGCCGTCAAGCATTGCTCCGTCCAATTCCCAACCGATAAATGTATATCCTGTTTTGGTCGGCGCTTGCAATGTTACCGTCTGATCAACTGTATACTCTCTCGGATTTTCCGCATGATTCGTCCCTCCGTCCATATCGTAAATAATGGCATATGGGGTCGCTATCCATGCTGCATAGAGTGTAAAATCGGAAGCATTCAAGTATATAGAACCATTTTCATACTTCTCTCCTTTTGCATTCGGGGCTGTATACCACCCGAGGAACTTATAACCTACCTTTTGCGGAACAGGCATATCGATAAGCGCTTTCCCGATTTTTATTTCTTTTGTATATTCTTGGACTACATCGCCATCAACGAACTGAATTGTAACAAGCAAATCTTTGATTTGATCTTTATTTATACCCCAAATATCATCCGCTTTATAATTGTCTATAAACATTGACGGAACATCCACAACACACGCAGTCTCCGCATCAAATATCGGGGAATCTACACTGACCAATCGCTCTGAATTTCTAATCGTCACCTTTTCCAAATTAGTGCATCCGGTAAAAGCCATAGCCCCAATGTAACTCAACTCGTTTCCTTTAAAATCCACTTCCTCCAAATTCGTGCAATCCGCAAACGCAAAGGCGCTTATACTGCAGTAATCGGAAAGGCGCAATACATTATCATTGCCCTGATATTTTATCAATACAGAACCCAAAGAAACCAACTCTTCAATGGCGTTATCCAGCCAATAAGTATTTTCAAAAGCACCGTTCCCTGCCAAGCGCAAGTTTGGCGCGATGATATCCGCCAAATTTTTACATTCTGCAAAGGCACAAGTACTTACTTTGTCTGCTTTGTTCAAATGAACTGCAATCAACTTATCGTTCCCGTAAAACGAACCCGCCGCAATTAGTTTAACAGATTCAGGAACAGTAAATAAACCGCCGCGCCCTGCAGGAAAAGCTGTTAATCCCTCTCTGTCTTCCGTATACAAAACTCCGTTATTACACACATATTCACTATTGCCCGACTCTAAACTGAATGACGTCAAACTGTCACAATTGCCAAAAGCAGCTTCTCCTATAAATGAAACTTTTGACCCGACCTCAACGTTCGTCAGACTTATACAGTTTCCGAATGCAAAAGCTCCGATCTCCTCAATATTGTTCTGCCCGGCATATGTAACGCTCTGCAAATTGCTCATACCATAAAAGGCATAATCGCCGATATATTTTACCGTTGACGGAATTTCCACTTCGCTTATTTTTGATATGTATTCGTAGCCCAAAGCACCGCCATATAAACGATCTATCCCCACAACGGGATCGTCATTGATTATTTCAGGAATTATCAGCTTTCCTTGTTCGCACGGCTCATTGACGCCGAGGATATGATATCCTTCCGCAGTAAGACGGACGGAAAAATCACCTCTCTCCTCTATCTCATCGGGAATCTCCGGACAAGCAGGTGCCCTATCGCAGGCACAAAAAACTGCCAAACACATCGACAGCAAAAAAATAGCCGCACACACCGTCAGTACTGAAACTTTTTTCATAAATGCTCCTTTAACAAATACTCTTTAATTCGTTTTTATATCTTCCGTTACACGCATACCTCTTTACTTATACATAACGGATATTTTGTACTATCAGTATAGTACAATAAATAAACTTTGTCAATAGGTTATATAAAAATTTTAAAATAAAATAAGAGGAAACGCATAATTACTTACACCTTTCCTCTCACTAAGTGCCCCGCTAAACGTGCGGAACCTCTATCATCTTATCAAAAGCCTCGCCGCATGCATCGTCGTAACGCAATACAGACCAAAACTTTTTATAATTTAATAAATATACCGCATGCAAAGCGTGACTTTATATGAAAGCAGCAATAGTATCGCGACAAACTCTTCTCATAAATTACTTATTCAACAAACCTGTCTTACTGCTGCTGACAATCATATTATCTGCGCTTTTGCGGCAAATATACGCGGGGCGCAAAAAAATTTTGCGCCCCGCCGAAAGCATTTTTTCTATCCGATAAACCACCCTTGCATCGCCGCAAGAATTTCGTCAAATAACGCCGGATCTCAGCCGCGGATCTGACCGTTCCCGCGGATCTGGTATTTATAAGAGGTCAGTTCTTTCAATCCCATCGGGCCGCGCGCGTGCAGCTTTTGGGTAGAAATGCCCATTTCCGCACCCATACCGAACTCAAATCCGTCCGTAAAGCGCGTGCTGGCATTGACATACACCGCGGCGCTGTCTACCTCATCCAAAAATTTTTCCGCGGCGGCCTGATCTTCCGTCACGATGCTGTCGCTGTGATGGGTGCTGTATCGATTGATATGCGCGATCGCCTCATCTACCCCGTTCACGATCTTGATCGAAATTTTCAGCGCCAAAAATTCGGCATAATAGTCCTCTTCGGTCGCGGCAGTCAAAGCGGGAATGATTTTTCTGCACTTTTCGCACGCGACGATTTCGACATGCTTTTCCTGAAGCGCCGCAACGATTTTTTGCAGATGTTTTTCCGCAAAATTTTCGTCGATGAGCAGACTTTCGCAGGCGTTGCACACGGAAGTGCGCTGCGTTTTCGCATTGATCAGAATGGGGATCGCCTTGTCGATATCCGCGGTGTTTTCAATATAGACGTGGCAGTTGCCCGTACCCGTTTCGATTATTGGGACCGTGGCGTTCTGGACGGCGCTTTGAATGAGTGAGGCGCTGCCGCGGGGGATCAGCACATCGACGATGCCGTTCATTTTCATAAATTCCGCAGCGCCCTCTCGGGAAGTATCCTCGATGAGCTGAATAAATTCCGGATCGAAGCCGCTCTCGCGGAGGGCATCTTTGATGACAGAGCAGACCGCAAGATTGGAATAAATGGCATCCTTACTGCCGCGCAATACGACCGCATTGCCGCTTTTTACGGCAAGCCCGATGGCGTCCGCCGTCACATTGGGGCGCGCTTCATAAATAATACCGATCACGCCGAGCGGTACGCGGACGCGGCGAAGCTGCAGCCCGTTGTACAATTTGCGCTCTTCCAAAATTTCTCCGACCGGGCATTTAAGCTCGACCAGCTTTTCCAACCCCGTAGCAATGCCGTCTATGCGCTTTACATCGAGCATCAGCCTGTCCACGAACTGTGCGCCGCGGGTGCATGCCGCCACATCCTTTTTGTTTTCGGAAATGATATAATCCGCCTTGGCGCGCAGCGCCGACGCCGCCGCGATCAGCATCATGTTCATTTTATCTTCGCCCGCAAAAGCAATGGCGCCTACATGATCTTTTGCCTTTTGGCAAGTTTCCCTGACCGTCATAAAATCCGCCTCCCATCCTTATTTATGCCAGGCATAGTACCTGATAAAACCGTATTTTACTCTTCTTCCTCGTCTTCCGGCAGGTCAACGTTGTGATAAACGTCCTGCACGTCGTCCAATTCGTCCAGCTTGTCGAGCAGCTTTTCAAACTTTTCAACATTTTCCGCATTGAGCGTGATCTTGCTCTGCGGGATCATGCGCACATCTGCTTCCAAAAACTCGATCCCCTTGCCTTCCAAAAATTTCCGCACATCGGAAAATGCCGCGGGATCCGTGTACACTTCGAAAACATCGTCCTGCACGAGAATATCGTCCGCCCCCGCTTCGATCGCATATTCGGTCACGGTATCTTCGTCAAGGTCAAGCGTGCGTTCGATGACCAAAAGTCCTTTATTGCTGAACATATACGAAACGCATCCCGTACTGCCCAATTCGCCGCCGCACTTGGAAAGGGTGCTGCGCACATCCCCCGCCGTACGGTTTTTGTTGTCCGTCAGCGTATTGATGATGAGCGCCGAACCGCCGGGGCCGTATCCTTCGTAAACGAGCGTTTCATAGTTGACGTTGCCGAGTTCGCCCGCCGCCTTTTTAATGCAGCGCTGAATATTGTCGTTGGGCATGTTATTTGCCTTCGCCTTGGCGATCGCATCGGCGAGTTTGCTGTTCGTATCCGGATTGGGATTGCCCTTTGCCGCGACAGAGATCTCCCTGCCGAGTTTGGTAAAAATGCGGCCGCGCGCGGCATCCGCCTTGCCCTTTTTCGCCTGGATGTTATGCCATTTGCTATGTCCTGACATTGGTGAGCCTCCTTTATACTCTGAATAAAAATTTCGACCTCATACCTTTCCCCCGGCGAGTTGATACATCAAAATACCCGCCGAAACACCAGCATTCAAACTTTCGCAGCTCGCGCGCATGGGAATGCGCACGACGTGAGCGCATTGCGCGCGCACATCGGGCGTAACGCCGTTCGCCTCGTTTCCGATCACGAGGCAAAACTTCTCCGGCGGCCGAAAGTCAAATACGTTCTCGCCGTCCATGTCTGCGCACAGGAGCGGAATACACGAAAACAGATCGCCGAGCGAATCGATGCGAAAAAGACGGACAAAGAATATCCCGCTCATCGCCGAACGCACGCATTTCGGCGCATACGGATCGGTACAATTTTTTAAATAAATTTCCGTATAACCCGCCGCATTCGCCGTGCGGATGATGGTACCGAGGTTGCCGGGATCGGCCAGCCCGTCCAACAACAGGCATTTTCCTTCGGGCGGACGAACCGTGTTTTGCGGCATTTGAAGAACCGCCAAAATCCCCTGCGGCGCCGCCTCTTCGGAAATCTTGGCAAAAACGCTTTCCGATACGTCGATCACTTTTTCTTGCGCAAAGCGCTCCCCTTCGTAGCGGGGGGAAACGACTATGTTTACGATCTTTTGCCCCGATTGAACCGCTTCGCGCACCTGCTTTACGCCTTCGATGATATACTCGCCGTACGCGGCGCGGTATTTTTTCTCCTTGAGCGAGGCGATGCGCTTGATAAATTCGTTCTGCCTTGATGTGATCATGATAATACAAAAAACCTTCTTAACAAAATTTCGCTAAGAAGGTTTTCGCTCGTTAAGCTATGGCGGCTTTCGCCTTTTCCGCAAGAGCGGCAAAAGCAGCCGCATCGTTGACGGCGATATCGGCGAGAACCTTTCTGTTCAAGTTGATCCCCGCGACCTTCAAACCGTGCATGAATTTGCTGTAGGAAAGCCCGTTCACGCGCGCCGCCGCATTGATACGCGCGATCCAAAGCTGACGGAAGTCTCTCTTTCTCCTCTTTCTGCCGATATAAGCATACATCAAGGACTTCATGACCGCTTCGCGCGCGATCCTGTAAGAACGGCTCTTCGAGCCAAAATAACCTTTGGAAAGTCTAAATATTTTTCTGCGCTTTTTAACAGCGTTTACACCTCTTTTGATACGCATAACTTTTACTCCTTATGACTTATTTCTTGTAAGGAATGAGCTGGTTCTTGACAGTCAATTCCTGCGTTTCGCTGACGAATGCCGTCTGGCGCAGACTCCTCTTTCTTTTTCTGGTTTTGTCGCCCGTCTTGTGGTTCTTGCCTGCCTGCGCTCTTTTGACTTTGCCGCTGCCGGTTATGTCGAAGCGTTTCTTAGAACCGCTGTGGGATTTCTGTTTAGGCATACTGTTTGTCCTCCGAAAATATTTTCTCTCCGCGCCGCACACGAACGCATGCGGACGGTCGCAAGCTGAATTGTTTACTGTTTGGCGGGCGATAGCAACATGGAAATATTCCTGCCTTCCGTCGCCGGTTTTTTGTCCATGACGCCCTTGCCTTCCAAAGTTTCAAAAAATTTATTCATTACATCGATCCCCATGCCGGGATGCGCGTTCTGTCTGCCGCGCAGGCGTATGGACACCATGACTTTGTTTCCCGCTTCCAAAAACTTCTGCGCCTGGCGCGACTTGACGTTCAAATCGTTGGTGTCGATCGTCATGGAAAGGCGAACTTCCTTGACTTCAACCATTTTTTGGTTCCTGCGGGATTCCTTTTCCTTTTTCCCGAGCTCGAATTTGTATTTGCCGTAATCCATGATCTTGCAGACGGGCGGATTTGCCGTCGGCGAGATCTTGACAAGATCCAAATCGCTCTCCTCTGCGAGGCGGAGCGCAGCCTGCGCACTCATAATGCCGAGCTGCTGCCCGTCTTCCCCGATGACTCTCACTTCACGGTCGCGGATCTCTCCGTTGACCTGATGCTGGGTTTTGATACTTTTATACCTTCCTTTTTTTATTTTTATCGATTCGGGAAACAGCGCCGCCCTTGATAAAAACAACGGCGGATCCGCAAAAGGACCCGCCGAAAATATCTCACAAAAGAGCGCACAGTATGCGCCGTTCGTTCGGATATATCGTGCACTTGCAAGCGCGCTTGCCGCAAGGCGAGAAGGTTCCTTCTGCTTTTACCTGAATATCATACCAGTTTTTGTTTACGATGTCAAACGATTTTACGCTGATTTTTCAAAAAACCGTCTTTTCGTCGTTTTCTTTCTTGACTTTATCGGCAAAGTCGGCAAGCGTCATCGCGCCCACATCGCCCTTTTCGCGCATGCGGACAGACACCGTGCCCTCTTCCTTCTCTTTGTCGCCGATAATCAGCATGTACGGCACCTTTTCGAGCTGCGCTTCGCGGATCTTATAGCCGATCTTTTCATTGCGCATATCCGTTTCCGCACGCAGACCTTTGGCTTTGAGAGCCGCCTCCACTTCCTTTGCATAGTCGGCAGACTTATCGGAAACGGGCAATATCTTGACCTGTACAGGCGAGAGCCACACGGGGAATTTACCAGCATAGTGTTCGATGAGGATGCCGATAAACCGTTCGATAGAGCCGAACACGACGCGGTGGATCATGATCGGGCGATGCTTCTGCCCGTCCTCGCCCGTGTACTCCGCCTCAAACCGCTGCGGAAGCTGGAAGTCGAGCTGAATGGTGCCGCACTGCCACGTTCTGCCGATGGAATCCTGCAAATGGAAATCGATCTTCGGGCCGTAAAAAGCGCCGTCTCCCTCGTTGACGACATACGGAAGGTGCATCTCATCCAATGCGGCGCGCAGCGCATCCGTCGCGGCCTCCCAATCTTCGTCGCTGCCGATGCTGTTTTCAGGGCGGGTGGAAAGTTCGACGTGATATTTGAAGCCGAACAGCGTATACACCTCGTTGATGATGCGCACGACGCCCTTTATCTCGTCCGTGATCTGTTCGGGCAGCATAAAGATGTGCGCGTCGTCCTGCGTGAAGCAGCGCACGCGGAACAATCCGTGCAGCTGCCCGCTCTTTTCATGCCGGTGCACGATGCCCAGTTCGCCCATACGGATAGGCAAATCTTTATAGCTGTGCGGATTGAGCTTATACACGAGCATCCCGCCCGGGCAGTTCATCGGCTTGATCGCACAATCTTCTCCGTCGATCTTGGTCGTGTACATATTCTCTTTATAATGATCCCAGTGGCCGGAAGTTTCCCAAAGGCTGCGGGTCAAAATGATCGGCGTCTGCACCTCGACATACCCCTCGCGGGTATGGATCTGCCGCCAATAATCGATCAAAGTATTTTTAAGCACCATTCCCTTGGGCAGGAAAAACGGAAAGCCCTTGCCCTCGTTCATCATGGCAAAAAGGCCCAATTCCTTGCCGAGTTTGGTATGGTCGCGCTTTTTTGCCTCTTCGAGCATGGCGAAATAGGCATCCATTTCCTCTTTTTTGGGGAATGCCGTGCCGTAGATACGGGTGAGCATCTTATTTTTTTCATTGCCGCGCCAGTATGCGCCCGCAATGCTGGTCAGCTTGAATGCCTTGATCTTGCCCGTGGACGGAAGGTGCGGCCCGCGGCAGAGATCGGTAAAATCCCCCTGCTTATAGAAGGAGATCTCTTCCCCTTCCGGCAGGTCTTTGATGAGGGCGACTTTATATTTTTCCGAAAACTTGGTCATCAATTTGACGGCATCGTTGCGGGGAAGCGTAAAGCGCTCGACGGGCAGATTGCTCTTGATGATCTTTTTCATCTCAGCCTCGATCTTGGAAAGATCGTCCTGCGTGATGGGCGTCTGGAAATCGATGTCATAATAAAAACCGTTGTCGATCGTCGGGCCGATGGCGAGCTTACTCGTCGGATAGATCGCCTTGACCGCCTGTGCGAGGACGTGCGCCGTCGTATGGCGGTAAACGTCAAGCCCCTCCTTATCTTTCAATGTGACGATCTCCACCTCGGCGTCGTTCTCCACCACATGCGCCAGATCGACGAGTTTGCCGTCCACCTTTGCACAGACGGCGGCGCGGGCAAGCCCTTCGCTGATATCCGCCGCAATCTGCTTGCAGCTGACGGGAGACGGGTATTCCTTTTTGTCTCCCCCCTTCAATGTAATGATCATAAAACCCTCCTCCGGGCGCATCGGCCCGGTCCTTTCTTATCCAGGTAAAATGCGCAATAAAAAAGCGCCCCAAAACGATCATTTCGTTTAAGGACGCAAACAATTTGCGCGGTTCCACCTTAATTGCCGAAACATTCGGCCGCTCCGTTCCGCCCCTCAAAGCGGACGGCTGCTCGCGCTGGAAAAGCGGTTTCGTTCCGCGTGCGGCGCACGGGACTTTCAGCCATAGATCCCGCTCTCTTTGTCGCCCTGCAGACGGACTACTTGTCATTTCTTTCGCGCTATATGATTGTATTTAATTCTAATGCATTCTCCCGGCTTTGTCAACCGTTTTTCGATAATTTTTTCGGCAGGCTCTTAAATAAAATTCACCTTGCCCGCATAATAGCGTTTGAAAAAAATCTCCTGACCGGGCGTGGGCATACCCGCGCACTCCACCTCATCCGCCCCGCTCAGAATGATCTCGCGAATGCCGTTCATGTCGGAAATCCCCTCTTCAATGAGCGTCGCGCGGCGCAAGCGCCTATATTTGCCGTCGTATATCTCCTCCCCCCGGACAAATATCTTTCCGCCCGCTTCCTCGCGCGCGAGATACCGAAGAAATTCCGCAAGTTTTTCCGGAGAAAAAAAGACGGGAACGCAATCGATCACTTGCTCCCACTTTTTTTTGAGTGCCGCCAGCCGGAAGAGACAAAAACCGTCTAATGTATACACCCTGTCGCCGTGCAGGCGGGTAAAAACGTAACGTTTGTCATCCAAAAAGTCCGCGGCGATCAACGCGGCAAGTAAAATTTCTTTTTCCTCTTTGTTCAGCCCCGCCGGGTGCAGCGCGCGGCGAAACAGTTCGTATTTGTACCCTATGGCGACAACCTCGGCAAGTTTTTCCTCTGCCGCACGGCGCAGGCACGGTTCGTATTTTTCTTCCGCGGACAGGCGCAGGGCGATGCGTTCTCCGTCGAATGAGATCGCGCTCTTTGCGCCGCAAGCCTCCGCGAGAGGCATCAGAGAGGTATAAATGTAAGCGATGTAACGCGCATTGCTTTCCCGTTCGGAAACGATCAACTCCATACCGTTAGTGTATGCCGCAGCGAAACATTTATTTACATTTACGGGGCGACTCGCGCGGTTTTATAAAAAATTTTGTTAAAAAAGCGCGCACAACTTGACTTGCTGCTCAAAAAATTATATAATTGGTTGAATTCTTATAAGGTTTTAAGGGGTATTTATGCCACCGATCGCCATCGCATTGATCGTCATATTGGCGGTGCATTACTTTCTCGCCATCGCGACGCTGTTCGTCCTGCTCCGGGACAGGGGCGTAACGAAGTCTATTATCGTATGGGATCTCGTCATTCTTTTGATCCCCATCCTCGGTCCCTGCGCCTATTGGATCGCCCGCACTTTCGATAAAAAGAAGGCCGCAGGCGCAACCAGTGCGCAGTCCGAATCCGCCCCGGCCGAGATCGGCGGCGCGGACGGCACAGAGGTGCCGGCAAACGGTCGGAACGAAACGAAACAAGATTAAATGATGCGCTGTTTTGCGCGGAGGGTATTTGATTATGGATATGAAAACTGTCGAAAGCAAATGGCAGCAACGCTGGGAAAAGACGAAGGAGAATAACTTTAATAAAAAGAACATAGACAACAAGTACTATGTTCTCGAAATGTTCTCCTATCCTTCCGGCGCAAAGTTGCACGTCGGTCACTGGTATAACTACGGCCCGTCCGACACATTCGCGCGGTTCAAGAGGATGCAGGGATACGATGTGTTCCAGCCGATGGGCTTCGACGCCTTCGGTCTGCCTGCCGAAAACTACGCCATCAAGACAGGGATCCATCCCAAAGACTCGACCGAGCAAAACATAGCCACTATGGAAAAGCAACTCAAGGCGATGGGCGCCATGTTCGATTGGTCTGCCGAAGTCAAGACGTGTGAAGAGGACTACTATAAATGGACGCAGTGGATGTTCTTAAAGCTGTACGAAAAGGGACTCGCCTACCGCAAGGAGGCGCCCGTCAACTGGTGTCCGAGCTGCAATACAGTACTCGCGAACGAACAGGTACAGGAAGGCCTCTGCGAGCGTTGCGGCACGCCCGTCGTCAAAAAAGACCTTACCCAATGGTTCTTTAAGATCACCGATTACGCCGAAGAGCTGCTCGATGGATTGGATAAAATCGATTGGCCGGAAAAGACAAAATTGATGCAGAAGAATTGGATCGGTAAATCGGTCGGATGCGAAATCGAATTCGAATGCGAAAGCGGCGATCGATTCAAAGTTTTCACCACCCGCTGCGATACGATCTTCGGCGTTTCCTACGTCGTTTTGGCGCCCGAACATCCATTGGTCAAAAAGCTCGTATCCGACGAGCAGCGCGCGGCGGTCGAGGCGTACATCGAGAGCACTGCGCACACGGACGAGATCGAAAGACTCTCATCCGCGAGGGAAAAGACGGGCGTTTTTATCGGCCATTATGCGATCAACCCGATCAACGGCAAAAAGGTACCCATCTATGCCGCCGATTACGTCCTCTATTCATATGGCACGGGCGCAGTCATGGGTGTGCCCGCTCACGATGAAAGGGACTTCGCTTTTGCCCAAAAATACGGCCTACCCATCACCAAAGTCATCGAAAACAGGAACGGGGAAACCGTGCTGCCCTTCACCGAGGACGGCATCTGCGTGAACAGCCTGCAATTCGACGGACGATTCGGCGACGAAGCGAGGACGGAGATCGCCAATTACCTAACCAAGATCGGCAAGGGGCAGCGCAAGGTCAATTACCGCCTGCGCGACTGGCTGGTATCCCGCCAGCGCTATTGGGGCGCCCCCATCCCCGTCGTGCATTGCCCGAAATGTGGCGTCGTGCCCGTTCCGTACAAAGATCTGCCCGTCAAACTCCCCTACAACGTCGAATTTAAACCGGACGGAAAATCTCCGCTCGCCAAAAGCGACGAATTTATGCACACCAAGTGCCCGCACTGCGGCGGCGAAGCGCTCCGCGATCCGGATACGCTCGATACCTTTGTCTGCTCGAGCTGGTATTATCTGCGTTATGCCGACGCGCACAATTCAAGAGAGCCGTTCGACCCGGAGATCGTCAACAAAATGCTCCCCGTCGACAAATATATCGGCGGGGCGGAACACGCCTGCATGCACCTGTTATATGCGCGCTTCTTTACAAAAGCACTTCGCGACATGGGATACCTGAATTTTGACGAGCCCTTTCAATCTCTCGTCCATCAAGGCGTTATTTTGGGGCCGGACGGCAACCGCATGTCCAAATCAAAGGGCAATGTCATTTCGCCCGACGAATATATCTCTGTTTACGGCGCGGATGTGTTCAGATTGTACCTGATGTTCGGATTTTCGTATACGGAGGGCGGCCCGTGGAATGACGACGGCATCAAATCTGTCGCCAAGTTTTTGGACAGGACGGAAAGGCTTGTTCTCAAAGTGAAAGAAGAATCCGGGAACGAAACGCCGATGGGCGCCGCCGAAAAGGAACTCAATTACGTCAAAAACAATTCGGTCAAACAGATCACCCGCGACTTGGAAGTCTTCTCGTTTAATACGGCCGTAGCAAGACTGATGGAATTTGTCAACGCACTCTATAAATACGACGGACTGCAAAACAAAAACGTCACCTTCCTGCAAGATTGCACGAAAGACCTGCTTTTGCTCATCGCGCCGTTTGCCCCCCACTTTGCCGAAGAACTTTGGGAAGCTTACGGACAAAAATATTCCATTTTCGACCAGCGCTATCCTGTATGCGACGAGAGCGCGCTCGTCAAAGACGAAACGGAATATGCCATTCAAATCAACAGTAAAATCAAAGGAAAAATGATGATCCCTCAAGACATGGGCAAGGATGAAATTGAAGCGCATGTATTGGCGAGCGATCTCGTCAAGCCATATACGGACGGTAAGGTCATCAAAAAATTTATCGTAGTACCCGGAAGACTTGTCAATATAATTTTATAAAACAGAAAGAGCCCCTTCATCGAAATTCGATGAAGGGGCTCTTTCTCTGTTTGATCTTTAAAAGTATCGTTTTATATCTGACATATTACTTCGCTTTTTGCGGAATAATCAGACCTACATCGCCATTTTTGCGCAAATACACGACGCGCACCTCATTCGTGTCGGCGTCTTGAAAGATATAGAAACTGTGCCCCAACAGATCGAGCTGTTCGACCGCCTCTTCCGTCGTCATGGGCGAAAGCGCGAATGTTTTTGTCCGCACCAGCTTGCCGACGGGGACATCCGCCTCTTCCAAAAACAGCCGCTTATCATAAAAGGCATCCTTTTTCAGCTTGCTCTCCAGCTTGGATTTATGACGGTAGATCTGATTTTCGATTTTGGGAAGCACGGCGTCGATATCGTCATAAAAGTTCTCCCCCGTCACTTCAGCGCGGATCATGTTGCCTTTATACAAGATCGTTAATTCCGTTTTGCAGGATTTCCCCTCCTGCTTCAAGTAGACGGTACATACGGAGTCCTCATCGAAATACTTATCCAGTTTTCCGATCTTCTTCTCGACGATGCCGACCAATTTATCGCTCGCCTTGCAGTTCTTCTCCATGATTTCAATACGCATATACGCACCTCCGTTGATTTATTTCACGGGCGTGAAGGTAAACGCGCCGTTCTGAACGCCGATGTTTACTTTCTGCCCGGATGAAACGCGGTTCATAAGGATCTCTTCGCTGAGCGCATCCTCGATGCGGCGCTGGATGACCCGTTTGAGCGGGCGGGCGCCGTACACTTCGTCATATCCCTCTTCGATCAGCTTATCCTTTGCCTCTTCGGAAACCGAAACCTCGATCCCGCGCTTTTGCAGGCGATTCGCCAGCGTCGAGAGGAACAGATCGCAGATCTTGCCCGCATCCTCTTTGCTGAGTTTATGGAAAATAATGATCTCGTCGATGCGGTTCAGAAATTCCGGTTTGAATTGCACTTTCAATTCTTCCGAAATATCGTCCTTCATCTTTTCGTATTCGCCGGCATCGTCCGCGGCGGCAAAGCCGAGGCGCTGCATCTTGTTGACCTTGCTTGCGCCTACGTTGCTCGTCATGATGATGACGGTATTTTTGAAACTGACCACTCTGCCCTTGCTGTCCGTCAGCCTGCCGTCGTCCAAAATCTGCAAAAGGACGTTGAATACGTCAGGATGCGCCTTTTCGATCTCGTCAAAGAGCACGACGGAATAGGGCTTTCTCCGTATTTTTTCGGTCAGCTGCCCCGCCGCATCGTCAAAGCCGACGTATCCCGGCGGCGCGCCGATCAGCTTGCTGACCGAATGTTTTTCCATATATTCGCTCATATCAAGCCGAATCATCAAACGCTCGTCGCCGAACATCGCCGCCGCCAGCGCCTTGGAAAGCTCCGTCTTGCCTACGCCCGTAGGCCCGACAAAGATAAACGAACCGATCGGCCTATCCGGGTCTTTTAATCCGGCACGGGCGCGGCGGATCGCCTTGGCGATCGCGTTCACGGCTTCGTCCTGTCCGATGACCCGCTTATGCAGTTCCTCTTCGAGGTGCATAAGTTTATGGCTCTCTTCCTCGGTAAGCTTGACGACGGGAACGCCCGTCCAACTGCTGACGATCCGCGCGACGTCGTCCGAACCGATGGTCGCGCGCGACTCTCCGCGGTTCTTTTCCCAATCGAGGCGGATCTTTTCGATCTCCGTTTCCACCTTTTTGATCTGATCGTGGATCTCCTGCGCGCGATGAAAATCGTCGCGCCGGATCGCCTTGCCCTTTTCGGCATTGAGCTTTTCGATCTCCGCCTCTTTCTCCTTGATTCCCGCCGGGCCGTTATAGCTGTCTAACCTGGCGCGGCTCGCCGCTTCGTCGATCAAATCGATCGCCTTATCAGGCAAAAAGCGATCTGTGATGTAACGGTCGGAAAGGCTCGCCGCCGCCACGATCGCATCGTCGCTGATGGAAACCTTATGGTGTGCCTCATACTTATCGCGCAGCCCGCGAAGGATCTCGATCGTCTCCGCTACAGTCGGCTGTTCGACATTGACGGGCGTAAACCGCCGTTCAAGCGCGGGATCCTTTTCAATATACTTGCGGTATTCGTCGATGGTGGTCGCGCCGATGGTTTGCAGCTCCCCGCGCGCCAACATGGGCTTTAAAATATTGGCCGCATCCATCGAATTGTCTGCGCTCGCGCCAGCACCGACGATATTGTGTATCTCGTCGATAAATAAAATTACGTTGCCGTTCTTTTGAATTTGGTCTATAGTCTCTTTGAGGCGCTCTTCAAAGTCGCCCCTGTATTTTGCCCCCGCCAACATGCCGGGAAGATCGAGCGCGAACACCGATTTGCCGAGCAGCAGATCGGGCACTTCCCCTTTCACGATCGCCTGCGCAAGCCCCTCGACGACGGCACTCTTGCCTACGCCCGGCTCGCCGATGAGCACAGGATTATTTTTCGTGCGGCGCGAAAGCACCTGGATGATCTTATCGATCTCCTTTTTTCTGCCGATAACGGGATCTATTTTCCCTTCTCTCGCTTTGAGCGTGAGATCGACGCCGAAGCGGAAGCCGGCCCCTTCTTTTCCTTTGCCTCCCTGCGCCGACGCGCCCGGCCCCGCATTCTCATGCGGCTGCCCTTTCGCCGTATAGGAAGCGGAGGGACGGAACATGAGGGATTCGTAGTCATCCTCTTCCGCATACTCGTCCCCCATCTCCTCTTCCAACGAATCTACGATCGCGTCGATATTTGCCCCCAAGGATCTCAAAATGCGCACGGCGACGGAATCGTCGTCCGCTATGATGGCGAGCAGCATATATTCCGACCCGACACTGGCGCCCGTACCGTCATGATTGATGGCATATTCCGACGCCTTTTCGAACATATTCTTAGTACGCGGCGTAAAGCCGCTGATCTTGATCCGTTTATCCAGCGTACGGACAAAGGCGCTGCGGTATTCCGGTTCCGATACACCCGCCGCCCGCAAAATTTTGCATGCACGGCATTCCGGCACATTCAATATGCCGAACAGGATATGTTCGCTGCCGACGTAACTGCTCCCGTAATATTTTGCCGCCTCCAGCGAAAGCTTGAGCGCTTTTTGCAAGTTGATGGAAAATCTGTCAAAGTAATTCATGCATGTCTCCGTATGTTATTGTGCACTCTCGCGGAGCGCGGCGCGGCATCTTTCCGCGCGTAAAATATCCCGTTCAGAGGGACTGAGTTCCTCATCGCTCAAAAGAGCGATATTCGCCGGCCGCACGGATGCGATCAGGTCGTCTATCTTATACGCGTCATCGAGCGCAACAAAGCCGAGCGCCGCGCCCAGACGCACGTCGGATACGAGCTTTAAAAATTCGCTGAACGATATCTTTTCGCAATTGGTCAAAATTCCGTAAGCACGGCGGCAGCAGTCCTTAACGCCGATATAATCCTCCGAAACGAGGGCGCGGCGCGCCTGCGCTTCGAGGTTGACGATCTCCAACACCGCTTTCTGCACTTCGGAGAGGATATAGTCTTCCGTAACGCCGAGCGTCACCTCGTTGCTGATCTGATACATGTACCCTTCCGCCGCGCTCCCTTCGCCGTAGACGCCGCGCACGGTATGCCCCAGCCGCGATATCTCGCGGATGAGTTTGTTCATCTTGTTCATGCGCGTCAGCCCCGGCAAAAACAGCATTACCGAAGCGCGCAGGCCCGTGCCGAGATTGGTGGGACAGGCCGTCAGATAACCGAGCTTCGCATCATATGCAAAGCGCATCATCTTGGAAAGCGAATCGTCCATTTCGGAGAGTTTCAAGAAAGCCGTATTCAGGTTGAGACCTTTTACGATATACTGTTCCCGAAGATGATCTTCCTCGTTGATCATGACGGAAGTCTTTCCAAAAGAGCGATCCGATTCTTCAAAGTCACCCTCATCAATGAGCGCCGCACCATATTTTTTGTTGGACGCGAGTTCTTCGCTGATGAGATGATCGTCTCGCAGGGACATTGCCACGCTGTCTGTGATCTCATCCATATAGTAGAGCTTGAACTCGCCCAGTCGGCTCGCCGCGTTGCTGACGATTCGGATGATCTCCTTCGCTTGGCGGACGCTCTCAATTCGATTGGGGAAGGGAAAATCCGCAAGGTTACGCGCCAAACGGATACGGGAGGACACGACGGTGCTTTCAATATTATTCATCGTCCTCGCCTCCAAAATCCCCGCGGTACAGGATCTTGCTGATCTCGCGGATATCGCGGTTGAGGCGCTCCGCATCCTTCATGCGGTTTTCTTTCACCGCAAGTTCCAATTCCGCGCGCAGCCTCTTGCGTTCGTCGAGCAATTCAAAGAGTTTTCCGTCGCCCAGCGGATGTTTGCCGATGTGGACCGTTTTGCCGTGGATCCGGCGAATGGACGGCATCAGCTCTTCCCGAAATGCCTCGTAACAGTGCGCACAGCCGACGAAGCCCGTCGCCGTATAATCCGAAAGCGTTGTTCCGCATACGGGGCATTGCCCCTCCCGCGCTCCTTCCACGCCGAGAAAAGAGACGAAAAAATTCGGCTCTGTGCCGTATTCCGCCGCCGCACCGAGCCGTTCGAAACAGTCATCGCACAAAAAGACCTCTCCCGTTTCGTGCTCGATACAGTGCGTCGCCATATTCTTTTTACAACTGGAACAGATCATGTATACTCCCTGCGAACCGCCCGGCCCGCGCCTGCTTGTCCCCTTCCATACGGCGGGCGGAAAGATCCTCCGCCCGTACATTTCCTTTTGTATTATTATAGCACGGAAGGCGTCACCTGTAAACAGTTTTTTTAAAAAAATACCGTCCGGAACGGCGCCGCGCCGCAAAAAAATGCAAGTTCAGCCAAAAAAATCGCTCTCGCGCACGGCGGCACGCATCTTCTCGATCGCGCGCTTTTCGATACGCGAAATATAGGAACGGGAGATCTTGAGAAACGCCGCGACCTCGCGCTGCGGCATGGGAGCACCGCCCTTTAACCCGTAACGAAGGCACAGTACGGTAAATTCCCGTTCCGTAAGCGCCTGTGAGAGCGCTTTCATAAACTTTTCCTTTACCAGCTCCGCTTCGACCGCCTGAAAAACGCCGTCCTCCTTTTCAAACAAAAGATCCATCAGCGTCAGTTCGTTGCCCTCTTTATCGACGCCGACGGGATCAAACAGATAGACATTGTTCTTGTGCTTTTTGTTGCTGCGGATCAGCATGAGGATCTCGTTCTCGATGCACCGCGCCGTGTAGGTCGCGAGCTGGGTCCCGCGCCCCGGGCGATAGGTGTCGATCGCCTTGATCAGGCCGATACTGCCCACGGAAATGAGGTCGTCCGTTTCCGCCGCGCCGTTGTACTTTTTTACAATGTGCGCCACGAGCCGCATATTGTGTTTGACGAGCATATCCTTTGCCGCCTTGTCGCCTTCGGCGGCGAGACGAAGATATTTTGCCTCTTCTTCGGGCGGCAACGGCTTGGGAAAAGATCCCTTTCCGCCGATGGCCGAAGTAAAAAACAAAAGTTTGCCGAACAGCGTATGCAAAAATTCCAGAAACATAGAACAGAGGTACCCCCGCAAATAAGGATACCTCTACTATATGTTTTTGCCTGCTTGTACCATGCCAAATATGGGCCGAACGGTCCCGCCGATACAAACGCAGCGCAAAGCCGCCCGCAAAGAAAACTTACTTTTCCATGAATTTTTTAATGGCGCCGCACGTTTCGTCGCTGAGAACGTGCTCCACGCGGCAGGCATCCGCTTCGGCGACCTTCGCGTCTACGCCCAGCATTACAAAAAAAGCCGTGAACATTTTATGCTTTGCATATACCGATTCCGCATACGCCCTGCCGCTGTCCGTCAAATGGATGTGGTTGTCCTCTACGTTGACATATCCTTTGCCGGTCAGATTGCGGATCGCCTTCGTTACAGCCGGTTTAGATACGCCGAGTTCGCGCGCCACTTCCACCGAATGCACATCTTCCTTCACGGCGGAAAGCCGCAGTATCGCTTCGAGATAATCTTCGCCAGATTCGTTGCCGATCATATTTTCCCCTCCGGTATGAGATGTTTTTCTTTGAGGACGCCCTCGCTCGCGACGGTCTTTTCGAGCAGACGGATCAGCTCACGGATATCATCCTCTCCGATCACGTCGATATAAATATCAAAATAATGCGCTATGAAGGAAAGTTTTTCCTCGTAATAAGCGCGCCCCTCCGGCGTCGCCTCCACATGCATTTTCCGCCTGTCCTCGTCGTCGATTTCCATGCTGATCCTGCCCTTTTCCCTGAGAGCGCGCAAAATATTGGCCGTGCGCGCCCGGCTGATATGCAGGTCATCGCTGATATGGGACGGATTGACCGTCTGCCCGCCGTGTTCGACCAAATGGCCGAGCACGGCGGTTTCGCCCTCTACAAATTCCATCAAATGAACGATGATGTCCATTCGATTCATTTTCCATAATTCCTGCATCAAACGATTGCGCAGTTCTTCATTTTTCATATGTAGCTCCCCGATTGCCCGTCATTCATTGGATTTGAGAGATTCCGCCATATTGATCTTGTTGAGTTTTATAAGCATGAAGGCATACACGATCGCCGCAAAGGCGAGCGTCAAAAGGAATGCCCACAGGTAGCTCAGCCCCCCGATCGTACGGCCGAACATCATCATCACGCTGTCTACCCGGTTGCAGATGAACATGTGCAGCAGGAAGCCGAGCAACAGCCCGAACAGAGTGCCTACGACGGTCAAGATCGCACTTTCGCGATAGATATAGCCGGCCACTTCTCGCTTTTTATATCCGAGCACGCGCAGCGTCGCGATCTCGCGCTTGCGCTCGTCGATATTGATATTGGTCAGATTATACAGAACGATCGCCGCAAGCGCGCCCGCACTGATCACGAGCACCGCGATGACGAGCCCCATCGTCGAACCCAGGCTGCGGAACGTTTCCAATGTGCTGTCGGTAAATTCCACCGAGGTCACCCGTCCGTCACGCAGCAGAAGCTCCGTCTCCGCGCCCGTATCCGCCGCGCCGGATTTAACGAACAGCGTATTTTCCGTCATAACCGTATCCGGCTCGAGCGAGGCAAAATATGTCCTGCTCATATAGGCGACCGAACCCGTATAATACTCGCAGACCGCCGCCACGGGAATCTCATGCGGCGTACCGGATGCAGAAACATAAGTCACCGTATCCCCCGCAGAAATGTCGTAAACGGTCGCTATATTTTCGGGAAGGATCAGCCCCGTTTGATTTAGATTTATTATAGCAGATTTTTTGCGCGTGCGCAACTCTACGAGGGATGTAAATTTCTCGAGAGTCTCTTCCCGCGAGGCGTCTACGACATATAATTCGATACTCTCGCGCGAATCGCCCATCAGCAGCTGCCCGTTTTCTCCATACAAAGAAACGCTCTCCACGCCATCTTTGCCGAGAAATTCTTCTAAATAGGCGCCGGCGCCGCCCTCTTCGGATGCATCGTATTCAATCACGACATCGTAACGGATAATCTCTTTGTACTGAATGTTTTCCACCGCCCCGACCGAGTCGGACAGGCCGAACCCGATGAGAATGAGCGCCGTACAGCCCATGACGGATATAATGGTGAGAATCATATTCTTTTTATAGCGGAAAATATTGCGGATGGTTGCCTTCCACTTGAATTTGAGTCTGTTCCAAATGAAGCCGACGCGCTCCAAAAGGATGCGCTTGCCCGGCTTCGGCGCCTTGGGCTGCATGAGCGTCGCAGGCTTCTCTTTCAAAGATGCTCGGCAGGCAAATGCCGTGACGACCGCCGTGCCGGCCAAAGCGATCGCAAAGACAGCGAGCGCAAACCAAGGGCTGAACAGCAGCGACAGGGAAGGAAGCTGATACATCGTCGAGTACGCCCGCCAAAAGATGCTGGGCAGCAAACTGAACCCGATCAAGATACCTACCACGCATCCGATGATACTTGCAAGGCAGCAATAGAGCAGATATTTGGACATGATTTTG
Organism: uncultured Clostridia bacterium; assembly: GCA_904374385.1. GTDB lineage: Bacteria > Bacillota > Clostridia > Christensenellales > Borkfalkiaceae > Borkfalkia. The sequence continues at coordinate 22,788 of CAJFGA010000022.1, forward strand.
GCGTTGCCGTAGCCGAGCGCCTTAAATGTACCGATCTGCATGCGGTCTTCTTCGACCATGCGCGTCATAGAAGTGAGCGCGACCAATGCCGCCACCACGATGAAAAACACGGGGAAAACGCCGGCGATATCCTCCACCTTTTCGACATTCAGATCAAAACTGACATAGCTGACGTTGGAGCTCGCTCTGTCCAGCACATACCAGCTCGCCGATGCGGGAATGGAAATGCCGAAGTTCGCCAAATTTTCATTGAGCGTTTCGATCTTGTCGTTGAGCTCGGCGCTTCTCTCCCCGCCGAGCGAGGAAAAAAGATCCGCCTTTTCCAATACAAAGGATTTATATCTTTCGGTAAAGGTTTCATAGTCTTCCGAATCGGCGAGAGCCACCCAGCAATCGGTATATCGGATGCCGCTTCCGGCCCCTTCCGTGCTTTCCAAATAAGGATTCAAAACGGAAAACAGCGTGCCGCCCGAAAGATCGTACAACCCGTCGCCTGCCCCTTCCGAAGTGTCGTATGCCTGCCCGTACAGCACTGCCCCGATGACGCCCGTGCCGATCGTCGTGACTTCACGCCCGTCCTTGAAATAGTAGTCGGGCGAAGACACAATGCCGACCACGGTGAAGGTCTCCGCCGCATAGACGTCGCCGTACTGCGTCTGGCCGCCCGAAACGAGCGTGACTACATCTCCCAGAGAAAACCTTTCGAAATAATTATTGGAACGCACTGCCACCACTTCGCCCGCCGCCGAAGGATACCGCCCTTCGAGCAATTCGAAGTGATTGAGATAATTGCCGCCGGTCACATCGGCAAAATCAATGCCTACGATACGCGCCGCGATCTCTTTACCATGCGCCTCTACCATGGCGTCGGTAGAGATGACCGGCATGACCGATTCCGCAATTTTCGCGCCGCCATCGTCCGTAGCAGAGGCGATCGCGTCGATATCCGAATCCGTCAAACCATAGTTCCCCTTGATGTCGATATCGTACGCCGCCGTTTCACGGTAATATCTGTCCATCGAGCGCTTCATATCCGGCGTCGCCTGCATCACACCGATCAGAAAACCGACGCCGAGGGCCACGATCGCCATGATCGCCACGAATCTGCCAAAACTGTATTTAAATTCTTTTGCGATATTTTTGCTGAATCTTTTCATGCGCCGCCTCCCGTTCAAAAAGCCGGACGAACCCTTACCACTCGATTGTCGAAACATCCTCGGGATGTTCGACGACCTCTTCCGAAAAGACCTGCCCGTTTTTGATATGAATCACTCTGTCCGCCATCCGCGTGATCGCCTGGTTATGCGTAATGACAATGACGGTGCGTTTGTTTTCCCTGCAAACATCGTGCAGAAGTTTGAGGATGTTTTTGCCCGTCTCATAGTCGAGGGCCCCCGTCGGTTCGTCGCACAGAAGCAGCTTCGGATTTTTGGCGATCGCCCGCGCGATGGAAACTCGCTGCTGTTCTCCTCCCGATAACTGCGCAGGGAAATTGTGCATCCTGTCTGCCAGGCCCACTTTTCCCAATGTTTTCGCGGCATCCAACGGATCTTTACAGATCTCTGAAGCAATTTCCACATTTTCAAGGGCAGTCAGGTTTTGTATTAAATTATAAAACTGAAAGACGAATCCGACGTCATAGCGGCGGTATTCGGTGAGCTGCTTTTCGCTGAACGAACTGACAAGCATCCCGTCTACAAGGATCTCGCCGTCCGTCACGCTGTCCATGCCGCCCAGCATATTCAGAACGGTCGTCTTTCCCGCGCCGCTCGGCCCCACGATCACACAAAATTCACCTTCTTCGATCGTGAAATTGACGCCGTTTGCCGCCTTAATGACATTGCCGCCCATCGTATAAAATCTGGTCACATTTTTGAACTCTACAAAACTCATAACGACCTCCCTTTGTCACGTTTCGTAACATATGCTCATGATATGTCATTGCAAAATATGACAATAGTGATAATAGTTTTTAGCAATAACTATATTGTATATTTATTATATTCCATTCCGCTGCGTTTGTCAATGTCCGTATGTAAAAACTGTGCGAAAATTTGCGTAAAAATTCTTCATATAAAATATAAAAAAGAAGACGGCCTGCGCCGTCCCCTTTTTTTCCGTCATGCGATCAAACGCGGTCGTCGCGGCGCCCCGTAAAGCGCAGAATGCCGTTTGCAAAGACCGTATAGATGATCAGCCAAATTGCGGCTGCCGCGATCACGCAGTATGTGATGATCGCGCCCACGCTCCTGTCACCCATGAAAATCGCGGAAACGAGATTGAAATTAAAGATCCCGTACAATCCCCAATTTACCGCGCCGAGCAGGACGAGGATATAAGAAATCAAATTCGCAATGATCATATGCGTTACCTCCTTTCCTTAGTCTGCCCCGAAATGCGGCCTTTTATAATGGAGATTTCTGGCACAGAAATTCAAAATTTTATAAATTATGCCTGACATAGTACGCAATAAAATCTTTGTTTCTTATTTTTTAAATATCTAAAACAGATTCTCCTGTCACCTTGACAATGTCGTGCGTCACACCGCCGCATTCGATCGACTGTACTTTAACCCCGCCCGTCAGGGTATACGGGGTGCTGCCCAAGCGGCAAATAAATATCTCCGCGACGCCCGCAAACTGTTTTGCCGAAAGCGCCTCCACTGATCCGTCCGCCATGACGGCAAACCCCGACCCTTCCGCCATAAACGCCGAGCTTACCTCGACAGGGAACCCTCCCTCGATGCTCATCGTTTGAGCGACCGCCGGCGAGGCAGACAGCGCCTGTACATTTGCAGCCGCCGCACTGCCCGAAACGGTCACCGTTTTTGCTTCCGAACCGTCGTATTCCACGGTAACGCCGCCGCTGACGATCGTCAGCTTATGCGCGACTTTGCCGGCCGTCATATCGGGATAGCTCCCCTTGTCGACGGCGAGCGTCGCGTTCATATAGTTGTGCGGGATCTTCAACACGAAGGGAGAGTCCCCCGCATAATTGCCCTCGATCGAGTAGCTTTTATATTTTGTATCCGTCCCGGCAAGGTCTTGTTCGTCCGTATTGACAGCGATGCCCTCCCCGTTCGTGAAGCGCTTTAATCCCGATATTTCCTGGACATCCTCTCCCCCGGCACGGACATACGCCGCGTCGCATTTCGCCTTAAAGGCGGATAGATTGGCGAGCGAAATTGTTTTATTGTTTTCTTCCGGCATAGGCAGAATTCCTCCTTCTTTTTTATGTTGCCTGCGTATCTTTTGCACTCACGGAAGAGATCGGCACCGGATAATCATCCGTCACAGTGGCAAAAAGCTGGCCGTCCGTTCCTTCATCGGGGATCACCGTGCAAACGATTTGCGGAAACTGCGCAAGGACTGCGCCGATGTACTCCTGCATATCTCCGCCCGACATTCCGGCGCCCGTACCCTGTACCCGCTCCCCGCTCGGCAAATGGAGCCATTTACCTGCCGCGACATCGGCCGCCGTCACCGTATCCGATGTCAGATCGAGCAATGTTTCGCCGTTCAGCATCACCTTATTGACAGCCATACCGCCTCCTTACAGCTCTAAGACGACGGTGATCGTCTTGGTCATGCCCGCAGCGATTGTGACGGGCTCCGCGAGCACCTCCCTCCAAAACAGGAAATGTGCGTTGTTCACTTTCGCACCCTCGCCGTTTACTAAGCTGTAAATCCCCTTGATATACCCGACTTCTTTGATTGTAATATCGCTGCCCGTTTTGTTGCGCAGCGTATTGGTCAGGACAAGCTGATACTTTTCCGTTTCATCGTTGATAGAGGCGGA
>CAJFGA010000023.1 GCA_904374385.1 uncultured Clostridia bacterium
CTCCTGCAAAAAAGAAAGGATTTAAACGGCTGAGAAAAAATTTAGGAGGAGAGGAAAAATGGCAAAAAAGCTGAAAAAAGCGTTTACGATCACAGAGCTTGTCATCGTGATCGCGGTCATCGCCATCCTCGCGGCGGTGCTGATTCCGACGTTTTCCAACGTCATCAACCGCGCGAACGAATCGGCAGACATTCAGGCAGTGCGCGAAATGAATATCGCGCTCGACAATGCGGAGGCATTGAACGGCAAACCTACGAGCGTATCGGAGGCCATGGACATATTAGCGGCGGATAACCTCGATGCGCGCGGCTATCGGGCACTCGCAAAAAATCATGCGATTTTGTATCATTTAGGAGAAAATATCGTCGTATATCTGAACACTTCTACCTATGAGATCGAATATCCCGAAGGATTGTCCATTACATACAGCGAAACGACGTTGGGGAATTGGTATAATCTCGACGGCCGAATGGAAGGGGACAATACATGGCAGCAGGAAAGCGAAAACAACCCGGTCAAGACCAGCGCCGATATTGCAAGTTTGCGTGCCGATGACGCCGTTCCTTCCGCGATCATCAAAGAGGGCGACAATATTATCGGCGCCAAGGTAGATACGGCGGCGAAGCTCGTAGCCGTTGCCGAATATTTGGAAACGCTGGATAATTACGGCGAGGGCTTTACGCTCATACTCGGCGCAGATATGGATATGAGCAACTCGCAGTGGAAACCGATCTCCGAATACCGCGGTTCTTTTTACGGCAATAATCACACGATTTCCAATTTGGAGATCTCTGATTTTACGGCGGAAGCAAAGGCATACAGCGCGGCAACGCCGGATACAAGCTACTATTATTATGGGTTTATTTCCGTATTTTCGGGTTCATATTTCGGCAACGTCAAATTTGAAAATATCGTGATCGACCGCCCCGGGCATACGGCAAATATCGGAACGGGCAGCAGCCGCAATAATCATACGGTGGGCGGCGCGATCGGCGGCATCGTCGTTCCGGCGGAATATTACGGGCCGGAGCATACGGTTACGGTGGAAAATGTGACCGTGAGCGGAACGATCCATGCGTACAGCCGCGGCGGCGGCATCGTCGGCTATATCGGCGGGTATAACGGCTCTAACGATCTTTCCCAAAGCCAGATGGAATGCACGGTCAATATAAGGGGATGTACAAATAATTCTACAATTACGACAGACGTGCAGGTTTCAAACGCGACAATCGGCGGAATTTTGGGAACAACAAATCAACGCAAGGCATCTTCTGAGATCAATATTACTACATGTGTGAACACTGGCAACTTGACAGGGCATCGTACAGGAGGAATTGTTGCGGATGTTCACGGTTCAGGCGCTGAAGGTCTGGGTGTTTCTACAGGGACAATCAATATTTCTGATTGTACAAACAGCGGAGCAATCACTTCCTATGGAGACGGTGCTGGCGGCATTTACGGTTATTTCCAGCTGTACAGTTATTGTTTTGATGTAACAATCACAGGCTGTCAAAATACCGGAGCATTGCAGAATACAGCAAATTCGGCAAATGTGGGGAACATGTTTGGCGCTACATCTTCTATTTCTGAGAACGGACACAAAATCAACTTAAATATGTCGGGTAATAAAACAGCTGACGGCGCCGTGGGGGCGACTGATTCAGATGTCACCAATGCGTCTTATAATGGTAGCATTCTTTGGGATACAATAACGGCATAAGTAAAATCCAAGCATACACCAACTCATTTTTCCATGCGTGCGCCGCCTTTTGGGGCGGCGCACACTTTTATTTCGATAAATTTTCCGCAAAGCAAACAAAAAACGGCTTCCCCTTGGGGGGGTACGCAGTCACTGCATGCAACCATACAAACAAAAAACGGCTTCCCCTTGGGGGGAAGCTGTCGCCGAAGGAGACTGATGAGGGGAGAAAGAGGGACAGTATACACCCTCATCCACCGCGAGCGGTCCCCCTTCCCCCGACGGGGGAAGGCAGGAAGTGAAAATACGCGAAAATTTTTCTCTCCGGAAAGGAGGGAAGGCAAGGGGCCCGTGCACGGGCAGCAAGAAATGATCGCAAAATTGATCGGTGTGATAGGCCGATAGCTTTCGGGCGGACAGACCGAAAATGAAAATCCGCCGGCTTTGCCAGCGGATAGCGAACAGGCGGTAAAAAATCAATGCCGCATATCGAAAATTTCGTCCGACAGTGCCGCCAGCTGCTCGGGGAAAAGCGTTTCGCCGCGCGCCTTGTCGGGTATGCCCGCCCCGCGCAGAAGGGAGGCGGCCGCCTCGCGCGGCAGGGAAAAGGCGTTCATCAGGTTGTTTTCCAATGTCTTCCTGCGCGACAAAAAGGCGGCGCGCACCGTATCTCGGTATGCCTTGGCGCTCTTTACGGGGATGCGGCCGTCGATAAAAGTCAGCTTGACGATTGCGCTGTCTACATGCGGCACGGGGGTAAACATCTGGCGGGGAACATATTTTACGATCTCTGCGTCCGCCCGCCTTGCGATCGCCGCGGTGATCGCCCCGTATTCGGGTGTGCCCGCCTTCGCGCAAAAGCGCTTTGCCACGTCGTCCTGCACCATGATGACGAGTTTTTCCGCCTTTTTGCTTTCCTCGATGAATTTCATCACGAGGGGAGAGGTAATATAGTAAGGCAAATTCGCCACCACCGCATAGGGCGGCAGCGCCTCTTCCAGCGCCCGCAGATCGATTTTGAGAAAATCGCGGAACACGACTTCCGCATTTTCTACGCCCGCGAGCGTTTCCGCGAGCACGGGCTGTAATTTTTGGTCGATCTCATAGGCGATGACCCGCTTTGCCGACGCGGCGAGCTCGCGCGTCAGCGTGCCCGCCCCGCAGCCGATCTCCACGACGGTGGAATTATGATCGATGCCCGCGAGGGCGACGATGCTCTTTAGCAGGTTGGTATCCGAAATAAAGTTTTGCCCGAACTGTTTTTTGAAGGAGAAACCGTGGCGGGCGAGGAGTAGCCGCAAATTTTCCATAAATTGACGCTCCGCATGAAAGTATAAACCGCCCGCACGCGGGCATACTGCTATCGTAGACCTTTTCCTGCCCGAGCGAACGGAAAGTTTTTATAAACCGAACCGTTATGCCAAGACGGACAGATCAGGTCAAACAGGGCCGCCTTTCGGGCGGAGCCCTTACAAATGAGAAGAAGGCTGTCTTTGCAAGCGCCTGCCTGCATGCGGGCGCTGCGCAAAGGCGGCTTTTTTTTCGGGCGGGTCACTCGATATACGCCCGCACGCGCAGCGTCACGCCGCATGCTTCGGCAATGCGGCGGCACTGCGCGATCTTTTCCTCTCCGATGATATCCACGACGGAAAACCAGGTGTTTATGCCCTTTTCGGCGCATTTTTTTGCAAAGTCCTGCAGTCCCGCAAACGCCGCCTCGCCGAAAGCGGGTTTGCACAGCGCCGCATATGCCTCCGCCGTCGCCTCGTTCAAGCTCACGTTGATCTTGTCGACGACGGGTGCAAGCTCGCCCGTCACGTCGCGCTTCCAAATCATATTCGCCTGCCCGTTGGTGTTGATGCGCGTCGTGCCGCCCCTTCTTTTGATCTCCGCCGCTATTTCTAACAGGGCGGGCAGCTTGATCGTGGGCTCGCCGAAGCCGCAGAATACATATTCCTTATACTTGCCGATGTCCGCGGGAAGCCGCGCGATCACTTCCGCCGCAGAGGGCTCGCGCGCCAGCCACAGCTTGTGGCCGAAGTAGTCGGCCTTTTCGTTGCGCACGCAAAAGGTACAGTCGTTGGTGCATTTGCTCGTCAGATTGATATACAGATTGCCGTCCAGTTCATAGGTAAAATTCTCAAATTTTTCGGTGTTTTCCATCATAGTTCCTCAGTTTTCGGCAGAATTTTTCAATTTTGCAAACAGCGTATGCGCGTTGTTCCAAATTTGCGCCGCCAGTTCCTCCGGCGCGTCCCCGCGCAGCGCCGCCAGTTTTTCGTATACCCGCACGACGTTTTTGGGCGTATTCAGCGTGCCGCGGTAGGGATCGGGGGCGAGATAGGGCGAATCGGTCTCCGCCAAAATGCGGTCGGAAGGCACCGTTTTGGCGGCCTCGTCCAGCCGCCGCGCATTCTTAAATGTCACGGGGCCGGCAAAAGAGATATACAGTCCGAGCTTCAAATATTCCTTCGCCGTTTCGGGGCTGCCGGAAAAGCAGTGCATCACGCCGCCGTGCGTCAGTTTCGCTCGGTTATCCTTTAAAAGCCGCAAAGTGTCGGCGGCGGCATCGCGGCTGTGGATACAGAAGGGAAGGCCGAGCGCGTCGGCAAGTTCGAGTTGGGCGGCAAACATCCTCTTTTGCGCCGCCTCGTCGGTGTTGTCGTAGTGGTAATCCAGGCCGATCTCTCCCACGGCGACCCCCTTGGGGGAGGAAAGCAGTGCCGCGACCCTGTCGAGATCGCCTTCCCGATAGTCGCCCAGATCGGAAGGATGAAATCCCGCCGCAAAATACAGCGAAGGGTATCTCTCCGCCTGCACTGCCGCGAGGGCGGAGGAGGACAGATCCCAGCCGACGCAGATTACTTTTTTGACGCCGGCTTCCCCGATTTCGGCGACGAGCCGGTCGAGATCGCCGTATTTATTTTCATAGTTGAGATGTGCGTGTGTGTCGATAAACATAAAAAATTCTCCGCTGCCCGTTTAATCGGCGGCAAGCTCGTCCTGCGCGCACTGCAGCATGGCGCGGACGTACTCTCTTTCCAACCGTCCGGCGCGTTCGTTTTGCTCTTGCCCCTGCGGCGTCGCGCAAAATTCGCTCATATTCAAAATATCTTTAAAAAACAGCACGGCAATGCCCTGTTCGGCGTGCCAATTGCCGGTAAGGTGCTCCATCGTCAGGCGCGAAAGGGCGGCAAGGTCGCCCTTTTCGTACGCTTTCTCCGCCGCGGCGTATGCCTGTGCCCAGCTCGGCGCATATTTTCGGAAAAAGGGTAGAAGATCGTATCGGCTTCTGCTTTCGCCGAACCATTTGCGCCATCCGCCCACTTCCAGCCGCCATTTCTCCTTTTTGTCCTTCTGCGGTACGTCGGAATGCAGCGTTTCATACAATTCATACGCCGCATAATAGGGCATATCTTTGTCGGACAGAATGCCGAGCGACTTTTTTTCGTCGAAGAAGGGAAAGAAAAAGTTGGACGCCTCCGGATATCTTTCCCCTTCTTCCGCGGGGATGCCGTTTTTCTGCAAGTATTCGGGGGAAAAGGTGCGCAGGTGCGCGCGGTATAGCATGACCCGTTCGGCAATGTATTCTGCCGCCGTGCATATCTTCGTCACAGAGGCATGCGCGCCCGTAAAGGTAAAGGCGAGGTTGCCCGCCGTACAGGAGAGGGTATATTCGTACCGATCTTTGCCAATACGGCGGAGGGAATAGTCGAGGAACTGAATGGCCTGCGCTTCCGGAGAAAAGTTTTTCTCCGGCTCGAATCCGTCTACTCCCTCATAGCAAGACCAGCTCGCAGCTGGAAAGCAAAATGCGCATCTCCACGGCGCCGTCCGCGTAGAGGGGCCGCTGCATATCCAAATCGTGAAAGCAGCAGAAGGCAAGTTTATTGCTTTCGTTTATGACGGGAAATGCTTCCGCCGTCGCCCAATCGGGCAGGGAAAAATAGTCGTCCATGGTTCATCTCTTACAGCGGTCTTCTGCCTTTCAGTATAACACTTTTTGGCGACAAATTCAATCATATCGGCGCCCTAAATTCGCGCATCCGTTTTATAGCCTGTGCCTATCGCCGGCTATGCGATATAAGTATTTGACATAACGCGCGCGGGATTTTATAATAAAGGAGGAAAAAAGAAAGCGGCGGAAGCCGCCGCAAAGGAGATCATCATGTTAGGAAATTTCACCTATTGCAATCCAACGAAACTTTATTTCGGCAAGGACGCGCTGAACGGGCTGAACGCAGAGCTTCCCAAATACGGCAAAAACGTACTGCTCGTATACGGCGGCGGATCCATCAAAAAGAACGGTATTTACGACAAGGTCGTCGCCCTTTTAAAAGCGAACGGGAAAGAGATCTATGAAGATGCGGGCGTCATGCCCAACCCGACGGTGGAAAAGCTGTACGAAGGCGTCGAACGGGCGAGAAAGGCGAATGCCGATCTCATCCTCGCCGTCGGCGGCGGTTCGGTATGCGACTATGCGAAGGCGGTTTCCGTTTCCGTCCATTGTGACGAAGATCCCTGGGAAAAATATTTTATCCGCTTTGAAGAGCCTTCCTGCGAGACCCTTCCCGTCGGCTGTGTGCTGACGATGGTGGGCACGGGCAGCGAGATGAACGGCGGTTCGGTCATCACCAATCATAAGGCAAAATTAAAGATCGGGCACGTCTTTGCGTATGAAAAGATCTTTCCCCGCTTCTCCATCCTCAATCCAGAATTTACCTATACGCTGCCCCGCTATCAGATGATCGCCGGTTTTTACGATATCATGTCTCATATTTTGGAGCAGTATTTTTCGGGCACGGACGACAACACGTCCGACTATATCATGGAAGGGCTGCTGCGCTCTCTCATCCACAGCGCCCTCGTCGCGTCGGAAAACCCCACGGATTACGAGGCGCGCAGCAATATCATGTGGACGGCGACTTGGGCGCTCAATACCCTGATCGCCAAGGGAAAGGACACTGACTGGGAAGTGCACATGCTCGGTCAGGCGGTGGGCGCCATTACGGACGCGACGCACGGCATGACCCTCGCCGCGGTATCTATGCCTTATTACCGCATGATCATGCCGTACGGCCTTCCCAAATTCAAGCGCTACGCGATCAACGTATGGGGAATCGATCCCGCCGGAAAAACGGATGAAAAGATTGCAGAAGAGGGGCTCGCCGCGATGGAGGATTGGATGAAAAAGCTCGGCCTTGTCATGAACATTTCCGATCTCGGCGCGAACGAGGGGATGCTCGACGACCTCACGGAAGCGACCCTCATCATGCAGGGCGGCTATAAAGTGCTCACCAAAGAGGACGTGCGCGCCATTTTTAAGGCGAGCCTGTAAGCCGAGGTCGTGCGATGCAACCGAAAGACAGGGCGGGGGAATACATTTCCCGCACGTCCGTAGAACAGAATCTGCTCGATGCGGGCTGCTGCGAAGAGGAGATCGCCCGCTTTCAAGCCTGTGCCGCCCGCGGCAATATCTGCGGGCAGGTGCAAATCTTAGAGGCGCGCCGCCGCGCCCTGTTGGAAGAAGTACACGCCAATGAAAAGCGCATCCATTGCCTCGATTATCTGATTTACAGGACGAGAAAGGGGCAATGACGCGGCGTGCCGCGCTTTCGGCATCCGGGGCGTACATGAAAAACAATCGGAGGGAATTATGATCTACAGAGAGTTTCAGGGGTTAAAGATTTCCGCCTTGGGGTTCGGCACCATGCGCCTGCCCGTCCTCGGCGGCGATTACGGCAAGATCGACGAAAAGGCTGCCGCTGCGATGTTCGACTATGCCATCCGCAGCGGCGTCAACTATTTCGATACTGCCTGGGGATACCACGACGGCGCGGCGGAGACTGCGGTCGGCAACATTCTGTCCGCTTATCCCCGCGATAGTTATTTTCTTGCGACTAAATTTCCCGGATACGACCTTTCCAATATGGGTAAGGCAGAGGAAATTTTTGAAAAGCAGCTGCAAAAATGCCGCACCGATCACTTTGATTTTTATCTCTTTCACAATGTATGCGAGATGAATATCGACGCCTATCTCGACGAAAAATACGGCACCTTCGACTACTTGATGGAGTAGAAGAAGAACGGCCGCATCCGCCATTTGGGTTTTTCCGCACACGGCAGTTACGAGGTCATCGAGCGGTTTCTCAAAAAATACGGAAAGTTCATGGAGTTCGGGCAGCTCCAGCTCAACTATCTCGACTGGACTTTCCAAAAAGCGGCGCAGAAAGTCGCCCTGTTCAACGAATGGAATATTCCCGTATGGGTGATGGAGCCGCTGCGAGGCGGCAGGCTCGCGCACCTTTCCGAAGGGGAGGAGGCGCAGCTCAAAGCCATGCGCCCCGATGAGGCGATCCCCGCCTGGGCGTTCCGCTTTCTTTTGGGGCTGCCCGAAGTCAAGGTCATCCTTTCGGGCATGTCCGATATGGCGCAGGTCAAGGACAATATTGCCACGTTTGCGGAGGAAAGGCCACTCTCCGAAACAGAACGATCCGCGCTCATTGCCTTGGGGGAAGGGATGTACAAGCACAGCGCCCTGCCCTGTACCGCATGCCGTTACTGCACCGGCCATTGCCCGAAACATCTCAACATTCCGGAATTGATCAAGCTGTACAACGAACATCGCTTTACGGGCGGCGGGTTCATCGCCCCCATGGCGCTGAGCGCCCTGCCCGAATCGGAATGGCCGAGCGCCTGCATCGGCTGCAGAAGCTGCGAAAAGGTGTGCCCGCAGCAGATCAAAATTTCTGAAATGATGAAGGATTTTACGGCGCGCCTGCGATAATCGGGATCCGAAAGTATACGGCGGCAGCACGTTCTGTGCCGCCGCCGTATCTATAAACGATGCCAAAACAAAACGCCGTGCCGTCGAATCGGCGCGGCGTTCATCTATTTTGCGAGCAAATCTGCGTCCGCCGCGGCGAGCCGCTTTTTTAAGATCTTCGGAAATACGATCAAAAAGACGGTCGTGCTGACGATCGCGCCGACGATATCGCAGGCGGGTTCGGCGTAAAATACCGACTGTACGCCGAAAAACGCAGGCAAAAGAAGGGTGCAGCCGAGGTAGACGACCAGCTTTCTCGCCATAGACAGGATGATGGAATATTGCGGCTGGCCCAGCCCCGTCAGGCCGTCCACAAAGGCATATTGGAAGGCGAGAGGGATAACGCCGATCATAAACACCCGAATGCCCCATACGCTCTTGGCGGCGATCTGTGCGTCGGCGGTAAAGAGGGATACGAAGGGCGCCGCAATGGCAAAGGAGAGGGCGAACATGATGCCGGTAAAGGCGAGGCACATGCCGAGGATGATCTTTTCCGCCCGCTTGATCAGGCCGACGTTTTTGGCGCCGTAATTGTAGCTGAGCACGGGCTGAGAACCGGTCGAAATGCCCAAAAGCGGCATCGTGATCAGGCAGAAGAACGCCTGCACCACGGTGGATACGGTGATCCACATGTCACCGTCCGCGCCCCCGTATCGCTGCAGCACGGCATTGGAAACGATGATAATAAGGCTGTCTGTCGCGATGATGATGAAGGGGGAAAGCCCGAGTTTCACGATCTTGAAAATGACTTTTATGTCCGGTTTTGCGAGCGTGAGCCGCACCTGAGTCCTCTTCATCCGCAAAAACAAGATGACGAAGGCAAACGAGAGAAATTGCGAAAGGACGGTTGCGATCGCCGCGCCCATGGCATCCAACCGAAAAACAAAGATAAACAGGGGATCGAGCGCGATGTTTGCCGCCGCGCCGATGGCGGTGGTCGTCATCGATATGCCGGAATACCCCTGCGCCGCGATAAACTGGTTCAGTCCCGTGGCGAGGATGGGAAAAACAGCGCCCGCTGCGCACACGATCAGGTAGCGCTCCGCATACATGTAGGTGTTTTCGCTCGCACCGAAGGTCATCAGGATGGGCCGCCGCAGGGACAGCATGAGGGCGGAAACGAGCGCGGCGAGCGCGATGAGCGAAACGAATGCATTGGATAGGATTCTTTTTGCGTTGTCTTGTTTGCCCTCTCCCAAAGACATGGCAAACAGGGGCGCGCCGCCCGATCCGATCAGGTAGGCAAACGAGGTGATGAGGGTGGAGATGGGCGCGCACACGCCCACGCCTGCCAGCACGGTATCGCCGATGTCCTCGATGTTGCCGACGTACATCCTGTCTACGACGGAATAGAGCACATTGATAAATTGCGCGAGCATCGCGGGCAGGGTGAGTTTTAATACGGTGGAAAACACCTTTTTGTTGCCTAAGTCGATCGCCTTCATGGGGTTCGCCTTTGTGACGGTAAAATTGCCGGATTCTTGCGGCGGCAACCATCATAGCAGTTTGCGCGCGTAAAGTCAAATCGTTTTAACAAAAAATGTACGCTTTTTTGTATATTTTGCTTTGCTCGGTTGCCTTTCTTTGGCACAAGTGTTATAATGCCTTGCGGAACGGAGAAAATAAAGATGTTTAAGACGAATGCAATGCGCCTTTTGGACGCGAAAAAGATCTCATACGAAAGTTTTTCCTATCCGCCCGAGGTGACGGACGGGGAGCAAGTCGCAAAACAGTTGGGCGAAGATCCCGCGGCGGTGTTCAAGACCCTCGTCACCGTATCCGACAAGGGGGAACACTTCGTGTTCTGCGTGCCCGTCTGCGCCTCGCTCGATTTAAAAAGGGCGGCGAAAGCGGCGGGGGCAAAGTCGGTCGCCATGATCAAACAGAAAGAATTGGAGCCGCTCACCGGCTATGTGCACGGCGGTTGTTCGCCCGTCGGCATGAAAAAGCGGTTTGCTACTTTTATCGACGAAAGTGCGCAGGGCCTTTCCGCCATGTATGTCAGCGCGGGCAAGCTCGGATGGCAGATGAAACTTTCTCCCGCATCGCTCGCCGGCTTCGTGGGCGCGGTTTTTGCGCCGCTGAGAACGGAATGACGTGTATTCGTTTTGAAAGAGGACTTTCAAGGAGGAAAGCGCTTTGAAAACAGCTTGGCGCGTCGCCTTATATCATCTCGCTTTGACGGCTTTGGGCGCGGCGGTCGGTTCGGCGGCGGGCGTCGTATGCGGCATTTTCGGTGCGGGGCTGCAAGCCATCACCGCCGACGCAGGGGAAAACTTTGCCTTTAACGTCTGGTTTTTACCGCTCGCCGGTCTTTTGACGGCGGCTGTCTTCCGCATTGGGGGCGGCAAAACGGGCGGCATGGCGGGGGTATTCCGCGCCGCGCGCGGCGAATCGAACGGCGTGCCCCTGCGCGCCGTGGGCATACAGTTCGCGGGCACTTGGAGCGCGCATCTGTTCTGCGCGAGCGTGGGGCGCGAGGGCGCCGCAATACAGATCGGCGCGGCGCTCGGCAGCAATATCGGCGGAAATCTACCCCTTCGGGACGCGGGTCGGCTGATGACCGTCGCCGGTATGGCGGCGGGGTTTTCCGCTCTGTTTATGACCCCGCTCGCGGCCTTCTTTTTTGCAATGGAGGTGACCTTTGTCGGCAAACTCGACGGCAAGGCGCTGCTCCCTTCTTTGGCGGCGTCCTTTGCGGCATATTTTGCGGCGGGTCGGCTGGGGCTCGAGGCGCACACGTTTATATTGCCCGTATTGCCGTCCTTTCGGTGGACATTGTTGGCAAAGACCTTTGCCTTGGGTGCGATTTTCGGGCTGGCGGGGCTGTTTTTTGCCTTTGCGTCTCGCGCGCTGCGGCGTTTTTTCCATGTTGCGGTCAAAAATCCGTTTGTGCGCGTTTTGGCGGCGGGCGTCATGCTCTCCTGCCTTTTGTATTTGACGGGCGGCAGATATGCGGGGCTGGGCACTGATCTTGCGGAAGCCGCCTTTGCGGGCGAAAACATGCGTGCCTACGATTGGGCCGTCAAAATATTATTTACCGCGGCGACCCTCGGCGCCGGCTTTATCGGGGGAGAGGTGACCACGATGTTCGCCGCGGGCGCGGCGCTCGGCGCGGTGCTTGCGGAGCCGTTCGGTATCTCCGTACAGCTCGCCGTCTGCCTCGGCTATGCGGCGGTGTTCGGCGCGTCGACGGGCACTTTGCTCGCGCCCGTATTTTTGGGCGGAGAGGTGTTCGGGTTTGCCGCGGCGCCCTATCTGGCGGCCGCCTGCCTGGCGGCGTATATCTTTCGCTTCGGGCAATCGGTATACGGGCAGAGGATTTTTCCCCGGGCGCTGCATTTGCCGCGCCTTCGCATCCCGCGCGCACTGCCCCTGCCGCAGAGATTATATTGAAAAAACAGAAAGACACCTTTCGCATCCGTCAAGGCGCGAAAGGTGTCTTTTAATTTTTGCGGCAACGTTTTTCTAAAATTTCCTCTGCGTTTTTGCGGAATACTTCCGCGCTGAAAAATTTCTGATATACCTCGAACGAGGCCCTGCCGATCTTTTCCGTTTCATCCTCGTGTGCAAGCATCCAGCGGATCTTTTCGCAGAGCTGATAGCTGTCGCCCGAGCGGAAGATGATCCCGTTCACCCCGTCGTGCAGGCATCTGCTCGCGCCGCAGGCATCCGAAACGATGGACATTTTCTGTATGCTCATGGCCTCCACCGGGATCATCGGCCCGGGATCGTCCGTGCTCGGCACGACGATGCAGAAAGATTTTTGGTAGAGGGCATATAATTTCCCCTTATCCAGATTTTCGAAAAACCGGACGGTCACGCCCGCCTTGGTAAGGGCGTCGGTTTCTTTTATCAAGCGGCAATAATAAGCGGCGTCTTTGTTTTGCCCCACAAAATACACTGCGCATTGCCGTTTTTCCTTGTCGGAAAGCCTGCCGATCGCATCGGCCAGAAAGAGCTGGCCTTTTCTCGGTTCGATGCTTCCGATGCAGGCGAAAATTTTTCTCTGTTCTGCAAATGTATTTTCCGGAATGACGTCCGGCGGCGTAATGCCGCAGGGGAATAGGGGGAACGGCGTTTTTCCATAGATCGTGCGCAGAGAATCTTGGATGATATCCCACGCAATATACGGATGCACATTCTTTTTCAATGTTGCCGGCAGTATTTGGCGGAAAGATTCGAAGGCGTATCTGCTCTCGTGGATCCACCATAAAACGGGGCAGAGGTCGCCGTTCAGCACGGAAACAGCCCTTCCGCAGGCGAGCGTGTTGGCGACGACGAGATCGAAGTTGCGCGCAAAGCGGCGGAACAGCCAAAAGCCGTCGATGCAGCTGCGGTCGATGATGACGGCGATCCCCCTCTCCTGCAGGATCTTGCGCAGCGGGCCGTCTTCCGGCGCGATGACGACGGGGTGTTCCCCGCGTTCCCGCGCAATTTGTATCAGCTCGAGCAGTGCGATGGGCGCCCCTGTCAGGGAAAGCTCATGCGTGACAAATAAAATATCTTTGCCTTCGCCCTGTCCGCGCGGCGCCGCATAAATCTTGTAAGCGAATCGGAAATCCTCGTACATTTGCTTTTTAAGGGGGTCGGGGAAGAGCGGGTCTTCTTCCAGCATATCGCCCCAATGCCGCAGCATGAATATATCCGATTTATCCACCCTGTCCTTCGGTTCCCACGAGTGGTTGCCGATGTGCACGACCACCGAATACGGGTTGTATACGCAGCGCCAGCCCTTTTCAATCAGGCGAAAACTGAAATCGACGTCCGAATTTCCGTTCGGCGTATGCGCCGCGTCGAACAGCGTTTCGATAAAAAGATTCCTTCGGATGGCAAAACAGGCGCCGGACAGTACGGATACGTCGCGGATAAGCAGATGGTGGAAGGGATTTTGTTCGGGCAGGGCGGCGGCAAATCCGTTGAAAGCCGTGCCGCAGATGCCGGGCGTTCCCGCGATCATGCCGGCGTACTGTATGGTCTGTTCGTCCCGCTGCAGCAAAAGGGGCGAGACGGCGCCCACGCCGGGAATCTCGAGCATTTCCAACAGGCGGGTCAGCCAATCGCGCCTGAACGGCGTCACGTCGTCGTTGTAAAATACGAGCACGTCGCCGTCCGCAAAGCGGCCGCCCTCGTTGCATTTGTCTGAAAAATTAAACGGTTTGTCGTAACGGCAAACGCGCACCTCGCGGTCGAATTTGATCTCTTCAAGTTTTTCGGCGACCGAAGAATTCGTCACGGGCACGATTTGCAGATTGCGGTAATTGGTCTTGGCAATGATATTTTGGATGCAGCTTTTCAGCATGCGCAGATTGTCGGAGGGGATGACGATGCTGACTTTTTGTCCGCGATCGACGGGGATCGCAGGATAATTAGAGTGGGGCAGCGGCAATATTTTTGCCCCGCGGGAAAAAGTATCCGTATAACTTTGCAGGGCGCGCAGGCAGGCCTGCCGCGCAAAATTTTTTCCTCCCGCCGCGCCCGAAGTGGACAGGGCGCGCCAAAAATACAGAATGCGCCGCACATGCCGCACCTTGCCGCCGGCGGCTGCCGTGCGCAGTGCGAGGTCGTAATCCTGCGCAAAGTCAAATTCGCTGCGAAAACCGCCCAAATCGATCAAGAATTTTTTCCGATATACGGAGAGGTGCGAAGTATACATGTGGCTCAGCAGCAGTTCGGGCGACCAGTCTGGTTTGATGTAAAAGTCAAACAGTTCCTGCATGCCGCCTGCACGTTTTTTACATTCGTCGCTGTATACGAGATCGGCGTCGGGATGTTCTTGCACCTCCTTTGCCATCCAATACAGTGCGTCGTCCGTCAGTTCGTCGTCTTGATCCATCAGGGCGATATATTCTCCGCTCGCAAGGCGGACGCAGTCGTTCATAGCGGCGGAAATCCCGCCGTTTTTTTCGTTTTGACGGAATCGGATGCGCGCATCGCGCCGCGCCGCCCGGCGCATAAACGAGGCCGCCCGTTTGTTGGGGGACCCGTCGTCTACGGCGCACAATTCCCAATGGGGATAGATCTGCCTCTGCAGAGACGACACCGCCTCTTTCAACCATTTTACGGGGGCGTTATAGAGGGGCATCGCGATCGAAAAGAGGGGCTTGTACGGCATGAGATCCGCCTGCTCTTTTAAATCTTCGCGCGAAAATTCCGTCTGCTGTTCCAAGAACAGCGCGCGCCCGCGGGCGCTGTAATCGATGTCGATCTGCGCAAAGGGCGGCGGGGCGCTGCTGTCGATCCCGTATAAAAGGGTGCGGCCGAACAGCTTGTTTTCCACCGCTTTGACGGCGCCGCGCATCCCGTATTGCCGCCGCACCCACGCCAGCGTTTTTGCCTTGCGGGTCAAATAGCGCATCGTCTTTTTCCACCCCTTTTTGCATATCAGGGGAATGGCGCGCGGACCGGAGGTTTTGAGCAGCAGTATCGCCTTTTTAGAATAGAACGTCATTTTTTCGCTCGCGCTGCTGCCGGCGGGAAGGGGCAAAAGGTCGAAGGGAAAATAGAGGTTTTTGACGCGGTTGAGCTGTCTTTTCGACGGCCCGCGCCCGTGCGCCTCCGTTAAGGTGGGCAGGGCTTCGGCGAGCGATTTGCCGGTCGTCTGCTCGTTGAATCGTTCGGCGATCAGCTTCCTTGCCCTTTGCGCGCACTGCGCGCATTTTTCTCTGTGCGTGATGGCGTATTTGATCTTACGATACCAATCTTCGGCAGTATTTTTCGTCAAAAAACCGTTCGCGCCGTCCTGAACGACCATAGTATAAGGCATGGCGTCGGAATACAGCCCCGCCGCGCCGAGGTTGGAATAGTCAAAAAACTTGACGAAATATTTGCAGCGGTCAAATTCTCTGTCGGTGACGGCCGCCAATCCAAGATGGTAGGGTTTTGCGTGCAAAAACCGATTATATTCGTCGTAATGATCAAAATAAGGATAATTTTTGATATTTTTCGCCCTGTGATTGAGCTGAGGTCCGATGAACGTAAAGGTCGCTTCCCGCTCGAATTCCCTGCTCAGCCGCTTAACGGCGGGCAAAATATATTCGTCGACCATTTTTTGGTGGGTCGTCGATCCGGCAAACAATACATTGAAGGTGTCAGACTCTTTTTCGCAGGGCTGCTGCAGTTCGAAGCACATGTCGGTGCAAACTTTTTTCCCTGCGGTCAGTTCTCCGTATAACTGTAAAATCATCGGATTATGGCTCCAAAGCGCGTCGCACAGCCCGATACAGGCGCGCAGATTGGCACGCGTCGTAGGGAAATAGAAATAATGGTCGATCTTTTCATCGATATCGGCGGGAATATTCAGCAGATCGTCGTCTAAAAAGTATACGAGATATTTGCCCAGCGCCTTTGCCGCTTTCAGGATGCGCAAGGTATCCGCTTCGCTGCCGCGCACGCAGACCACGCTGTCGCATGCCGCAATGTCTTGTATACTCACCCGTTCCTCTTCGCGGAACACATATTGTACGGAAGGATCATATTTGCACAGCGCGCGGATATCCTTTTCGACCACGGAACTGACGCTGGAAGTATATGCCCTGCATAAGATCAAAATTTTTGCCATACATTTTTCCTTTGTCTGAGAGTGGCAACATTATAGCATAAATTTTGACAATCTACAATCTTCTATACCTATCTTTTCAGCAAGGCGCATTTTTTCATGAAGCTATCATTTTTTGTAAGGGTTTTATTTGCTTTCTTGCCCGTTTTGGGGTATACTGGATATATGAAAGCCGATCTTTCGCTTTTTGCGCACAGGCGCGTGAGCGTTGCTCTTTCGGGGGGCGGCGATTCCGTCGCGCTATTCCTTTTGCTGCGTGAAAATGCGGAAAAACTGGATATTTCCCTCTCCGCCGTCAATATCGAGCACGGCATCCGCGGGGCAGACAGCCTGGCGGACACCGCTTTTGTCAAAAAATTGTGCGGCGGGGCGGGCGTCCCTCTTTTTTGTTTCGAGGCGGATATCCCTGCCCGCGCGGCGCGGGAGGGGATCGGCGTCGAAGAGGCGGCGCGCGCTTTCCGCAGAGAGGTCTTTTTCCGCCTGATCCGAGAGGATAAGACCGACTTCGTCGCCACCGCCCATCACGCGGGGGACAATGCGGAGAGCGTACTGTTCGATCTCTTTCGCGGCGCGTCCTTGACGGGCGCGGGCGGCATCCGCTATTTCGTGCCCGTGGAGGGGGATCGCGGCATCGTGCGCCCCCTGCTCGCCTGTACCAAGGCAGAGATCATGGAATTTCTCGCCGTGCGCGGCGCTTCTTGGCGGGAGGACGCGAGCAACGCCGATCCCGCATATGCGCGCAATTTTTTGCGGCATAAGATCCTTGCCCCCGCCCAACAAGCGTTTCCTGCCTGCGAAAAGAATTTATATGCTTTTTCCCGCGCGGCGCGCGAGGACGACGATTTTTTGTATTCCCTGACCGATGCCTATGTGGAGGAAGGGGAGGAATTTTATATCCGAGCCGATGCGCCTCGGCCCGTCTTGCGCCGCTGCTGTGTGCGCGCAATGCAATATTTCGGCATTCAAAAGGACTATACGTCGGCCCATATCTCGGCGATGTGCGCCCTGCTGTCTAAAGAAAACGGAGCAGAAGCCGATCTTCCCGCGGGCGTGAGGGCCGTCCTCGATTACGGCAGGCTCGCCGTCTATCGGCCGAAAACTCAGGCAAGCTATTTCTACCCGTTTGCAGAAGGGGAGTTCGATTGCGGCCGATTCATTCTCCGCCTCTCGGCGGGAAAGGCCCGTGCAGCGGGAAATTGTTTGCGGGTTTTGTATTTCGATCGCTCCCGTTTGCCGTCGGAAACGGTGATTCGCCCCCGAAAAGAGGGTGACGTATTTAAAAAATTCGGCGGCGGGACCAAAAAGCTCAAGGAATTTATGATCGATCAAAAGATTCCCGCCAGGATGCGGGGCGATTATCCGCTGATCGCGGCGGGCAGCGAAGTGTTTGCCGTGTGCGGGATCGAGATTTCCGATAAGATCCGCGTTCCCCGCCGCGCGGACGGCACTATAGAAAAAGACGGTAATGTATTTACCGCTGTTTTATACCGAAGAGGAGAGGATATATGCATAACGACGTAGAGAAGATCTTGTTTACCGAAGAGCAGATCGCCGCCCGCGTGCGCGCGCTGGGTGCGGAACTTTCCCGCGATTATGCGGGCAAAAATCCGCTGATGCTCTGTATTTTGAAGGGCGCCTTCGTCTTTTTTGCCGACTTGACGCGCGCGATGGATATGCCCGTCGCCATGGATTTCATGCAGGTTTCTTCGTATGGGGCGGGCGCTGTTTCCTCGGGGAATATACGCATCCTCAAAGACACCGCCGTGCCCGTTGCCGGAAGAGACGTCATCATCGTCGAAGACATCATCGATTCGGGCAATTCGCTCTACCGGCTGAAAGGGCTTTTGAAAGAGCGCGGCGCATCGTCCGTCAAGATCTGCGCCTTTCTCGATAAGGCTTCCCGCCGCACGGCGCCCGTCGCGGCGGATTACGTCGGTTATGTGATCGAGGATGCTTTCGTCGTCGGTTACGGATTGGATTATGCCGAAAAGTACCGCAACTTTCCTTACATAGGCATTTTAAAGCGGGAAATTTACGAAAAGTAAAATGGTGCGGAAAAGAGGAGAAAAAATGGATATCAGGGAAATCGATCCGAATTTTGCCCAAAACAGCGACGCAGATCAGGAAAACACCGTCTATTATGCGGTGACGGAGCCTCCTTTTTCGCTGTACGGCGTCTTTTATGAAAGGGAGGAAAAGCGTTTTTTGCGCATGCCGAGCGCCGTCGCCGCGTCCGTGAGTGAGAACGTCGCCATATTGAACGGCAATACGGCGGGCGGCAGGGTGCGCTTTTCTACCGATTCTTCCTTTTTGACGCTCGCCGCGCGCTACCCGTCCCTTTCCATCATGTCGCACATGCCCCTTTCGGGGAGCAGCGGCTTCACGCTCTGCGAAAATACGCCCCGCGGGGAGAAACTTGTGTGCACGATGCGCCCGGAATGGCGCGACGCGGACAGATTTTTAAGGCGAATCCCGCTCGGCGGCGGCCTGCGCCGCTATACCCTCTACTTTCCGCTCTATAACGACGTGTCGGACATGGCGCTCGGGTTTGACAGGGGAGCGCGTGTCGGCAGGGGAAAGCCGTACCGCTCGATCGCCCCGATCGTGTATTACGGTTCTTCGATCACACAGGGAGGCTGCGCCTGCCGTGCCGACCACAGCTATCAGGCGCTGATTTCGAAGCGGAACAATATCGATTTCATCAACTTGGGTTTCAGCGGCAACGCCAAAGGAGAGGCGGCAATGGCGCGCTATCTCGGGGGGCTCGCGTGCAGCGTTGCGGTCATCGATTACGATCATAACGCGCCGAACGCGGAACATCTTGCCGCCACGCACGAACCGTTTTATAAAATTTTCCGCGCGGCTCAGCCGGAAACGCCCGTTGTTTTTGTGACTAAACCCGATTTTTACGGGGACGCGGAAGGCGAGCGCCGTTTGGAGATCATCCGCGGCACATACAGCCGCGCCCTCGCGGCAGGGGATCGGAAGGTCGCCTTCGTCGACGGCAGAAAGCTGTTCGGGCGGCTGCAGGCAGAATGTACCGTAGACGGGTGCCACCCCAACGATATGGGCTTTTATCGCATGGCCGAAGTTATCGGCAGGGCGGTAAACGGCGCATTGCGGGGTCGATATGACTAAAAAAGAGGGCGCTCCGCATACAGGTCTTTGCCGAAAGCGGATGTCTTAAAGGAACGCCCGTATGCCTGTGCATACAAAATTTTTCGGAGTAAGAAGTATGCCTCGCTCTTTTCATACGGGAAATTTGTCTTGCGAACAGGCAGCGAATGCGAATAGAAAAACGGCTGCATGCGCAATTTTGCGCATGCAGCCGTTTTGCATAATGCGTTTTTAGCAGCAATGAATACCTCAAAATGTTTCCAATTCCAATTCAAAAGTCCGTGCAGCCTTTCCGTCTTTGCTCAT
This sequence comes from uncultured Clostridia bacterium, assembly GCA_904374385.1. Taxonomy (GTDB): domain Bacteria; phylum Bacillota; class Clostridia; order Christensenellales; family Borkfalkiaceae; genus Borkfalkia. The sequence goes on from CAJFGA010000023.1 coordinate 19,507, forward strand.
TTTGACGAGGTAGCGGATTATATTGATGGGCGTGAGCAGCAGGCCGAAGGCAACGCCCAAAATAAAGAAGATGATTTTGAGCCATGTATGGGTCTCCTTGTGCATCCCCGTGTCGGTAATGACATATGTGGCCCCGCTCTTTATTTCACCTTCCCGTATAGAATCCGATGCAAACTTCCATGCCGCGATTGCGCCGTATAGGCCGCAAAGTATCAGTCCGACGGCGGATAAAATGGGCATATCCAATTTTCTGGCTACGACAAGCATCAAAATAAGCCCGGCGATGTAGCAAATTGCCATGCCGATTATGCGCCCCAGTTTTTTGTTGCGCTGCCCGCGGTAAAAATCTCGCAGAGCCTCCAATTTATTGCGGCCGCAGTTGGGGCATAATGTTCCGAAAGAGTCCTTTAACGATGCCGTTTTTTGCGATCAGTCAGTGCAGACATAAGCCCCGCATTCTGTGCATTGTGCAACGGCTTCCCGATCATGATGGGTGGAGCAAACCATAAGCATTCTTCTCCTTTGCAGATGTGGTATTTTCAGCAATATTTTTACTGATTAAATTTATTATATAGTAAATTTATTTCTTTTTCAAGATTTTTCAGTAATTTTTTTAGTAAAATAAATATAAGTATGAAATTGAAAGAACTGCGAGAAGAGGCACACCTGACGCAGGCAGAGCTTGCCAAAGCGATCGGAAATGTGCAAAGGAATATCAGTAATTGGGAAAACGGTGCCAGCGAGCCGGATATTGCGACTATTCTGCGGTTGGCAGATGTCTTGGGGGTCACGGTGGATGAACTGCTTGGCAGGGAGGAGGCGCCGCCGACGCTCTATCCGAACGGCGATTTTTCCTATGATCTTTCCCGCGAGATTATGATCGAATCGCGCCGGCTGGATTTGGAGCAGCAAGAAAAATTGCTCGGGTTCATACGAGCCGTGGCGAAAAAGAAATAAATGCAAAAGAGAAGGAGCTTCCCCTTCAAGGGGAAGCTCCTTGCCGCGTTGAAATTATATTTTTGCCTTGTCCTTATAAGAGAAACGGGCGATTATTGATTTTGCAGAGCCTGTACTACGTCTGCAGTGATTTTGGCGAGCTGTTCGCCCGAAGGTTTATACGCCAATTTGATCGCGGGCAAAAGCGGTTCGCATTTCGGGCTTTTCAGTCCTTCGAACACTTGATCGGGCGACTGTCCGCCCCAACCGTACGAGCCGAAGGCAAGAAATTTCTTTTTGTTTCCGTTCAGCCCCTTGAAGTAGGTGAGGAAAGATGCGACCGACGGCATCATGTTGTTGTTGAGCGTAGGCGAACCGACCGCGATGTACTTTGCCGTCATCGCATCCGCAATGATGTCCGAATTGTGGCAGAAATGCAGATTATAAAGGCGGGGTTTGAGGCCGCAGGCGAGAAAGGCGCTCTCGACGGCGTGCGCCATCGCCTCGGTGGAATGCCACATCGTATCGTACACGATGATCGCCGTGTCGTCATATTCGTTCGCCACCCACGATTTGTACAGGGCGAGGATCTCGGGGATATGCTTTGTCCAGATGATGCCGTGGCTGGGGCAGATCATATCGACTTGCAGGCCCGCCAAAGCATCCAGCGCTTTCCCCGTCTGCATGCCGTACGGCTGTACGATGTTCGCATAATACTTGCGCGCCTGAATGTACGCTTCGGGAAGGTCGCATTCCGTGTCGAGCCGTTCGTCGGAAGCGTAGTGCTGGCCGAAGGCGTCGTTGGAAAAAAGGATGTTTTCGGGGGTCATGTATGTGACCATATTGTCGGGCCAGTGTACCATGGGGGTGGGCACGAAGGTCAGCGTGCGCTTGCCGAGCGAAAGGCTTTCCCCCGCTTTGACGCCGATATAGCCGAGGTCTCCGTAATAGGCGGAAAGATCTTTAACGCCCGCACCGAATGAGGCATAGATTTTTACATTTTTTGCGATGTTTTTGATAAACGGCAGGGCGCCGCTGTGATCGGGCTCTGCGTGATTGGATATGACGATGTCGATTTTGGAGGGATCGATGACGGAGGCGATGCGCGCGAGCATCTCTTCCTTGAACGGTTCCTTTACCGCGTCGATCAGGGTGACCTTTTCATCCAAAATGAGGTAGGCGTTAAAGGTGGAGCCTTTTTCCGTTTCGTATCCGTGGAAGTTTCTGAGATTCCAGTCGATGGCACCTACCCAGTAAACGCCTTCGGCAATGCGGATGGCATTCATGTAAACAGTTCTCCTTTCCATATTATTATATATTGTATGTCCGCGGGCGGCCCTTCTACGGGCGGCCCGTGCCGCAGATTTCTATGGTATTATACAACGAAAGCCCCCTTTTATGCAAGGATTTTGCTCGCGCTTTGCCGAAAAACAAACAAAAGCGGGGTATTTTTCGTTCGGGGCGGCGGCATGTTTTTAGGAAGAGGGCAAATAAATTCTTTAAATGCGGTCAAAAATAATTGACAAGCCGAAAAGTTTATGATAGACTCTAAGAACACACCGCAGGAAGGTGTGATTTTTTTGCACGGAGTTTTTAGAAAAATGGCTGCCATCAACAGAACCAAAATCACATTCGAATGCACCGAATGCAAACACAGAAATTACGACAATATGAAAAATAAGAAAAACGATCCCGAAAGGTTGCAGCTGAAAAAATATTGTCCTTTCTGCAAAAAGCATACCGTTCACAAGGAATCCAAGTAATTTTTTGCGGGATCCCTTGCGCCTATACGTTTAAGGAGTAAAAATGAAAGCGAAAACAGCTGCGAAAAAGCCCAACATATTCGTCAGGATGGGCAGAAAGATCAAAGAAGTATTTTCCGAACTCAAAAAGGTCACTTGGCCTTCTTTCGGAAAAGTCGTAAAATCTACGGGCGTCGTCATCACCGTCGTCGTGATCTTTCTCATCGTCTTTACGGCCATCAATTACGGCTTGAGCGAACTTTTGGGGCTTATCACAAACATCGGCGGTTAAGGGGGGCATATGGAAAACTCGCCCGAGAGCCAGGCAAAATGGTATGTCCTTCATACTTATTCCGGGTATGAAGCGATGGTCAAAGACAGCCTGGAAAAGCTGATCGAAAACAATAATTTGAAGGACAGCATCTTCGATCTAAAGATCCCGATGGAACAGACCATCGAAGAAAAGAACGGCAAAAAGAAAGTGGTGGAACGCAAACTTCTTCCGTGCTACGTCTTTATCAAGATGATCTATTCCAACCAAGTTTGGTATTTGGTTACCAACACGAGGGGGGTTACGGGTTTTGTCGGCCCGCAGGGCAGGCCGCTTCCGCTGAAAGAGGAAGAGGTGCGCAAGATGCAGCTCGAAACGGTCGTCGTCGATGCCGATTTTGAGGTGGGCGACGACGTCAGCATCGATGCAGGCCCTTTGGCAGGCTTTGTCGGCAAGATCAAAGAGCTGAACGATTCCGCGCAAAAGGCGAAGGTCAACGTCGTCATGTTCGGCAGAAATACCGATGTAGAAGTCGAGTATGTGCAGATCAAAAAGCTCAACATTTCCGAACAGCCCAAAGAAGAGCAATAAGCAGGAACAAGGGGCAACCCTTTTTTCTAATAAAGTGGGAGAAGCGCAAATATTTTCGGCGCTTTGCTAAAACCACCATCTGGAGGAGAACTTATGGCTAAAAAAATCACCGCGGTAGTCAAATTGCAGCTGCCTGCCGGTAAAGCCACGCCTGGTCCCCCCGTCGGTTCGACGCTCGGCCCGCACGGCATCAACATCCCCGGCTTTACCAAGGAATTCAATGCGAAAACCGCCGACCAGGCGGGGCTTATCATCCCCGTGGTCATCACCATTTATCAGGATAGGTCTTTCACGTTTATTCTCAAGACCCCGCCCGCACCCGTCCTTATCAAAAAGGCATGCAAGATCGAGAGCGGCAGCGCCAGGCCCAACCGCGACAAAGTCGCCAAGCTGACCGATGCGCAGGTCGAGGAGATCGCCAAGCTGAAGATGCCCGACCTCAACGCAGCTTCGTTGGAAGCTGCGAAGAGCATGATCCGCGGCACCGCGCGCAGCATGGGCGTCGCCGTCGAAGAATAAATCGAAAGGAGAATGTGGGAGAGTTGATTCTCGCATGTACCACAAGGAGGTAAAATAGAATGAAATACGGGAAAAAATATGCCGACAGCTTGAAGGCATACGACCGTTCCAAAGCATACGATGTCGACGAAGCCATGGGGCTTGCCGTCGACACCGCTAAGGCGAAATTCGATGAAACGATCGAACTGCATGTGCGCCTCGGCGTCGATCCCCGTCAAGCGGATCAGCAGGTCCGCGGCGTGCTCGTTTTGCCCAACGGCACCGGCAAGAGCAAAAAGGTGCTCGTCATTGCCAAGGGCGAAAAGGCGGATATCGCGCAGCAGGCCGGCGCGGATTATGTCGGTGCGGAAGAGATGGTCGCCAAGATCCAAAATGAAAACTGGTTCGATTTCGACGTGGTCATTACGACTCCCGACATGATGGGCGTCGTCGGCCGCATCGGTAAAGTGCTCGGCCCTAAGGGCCTCATGCCGAACCCGAAGTCCGGTACCGTCACGCCCGACGTCGCTAAGGCGATCGCGGAGGTCAAAGCCGGTAAGGTCGAATACCGCCTCGATAAGACGGCGATCATTCACTGCCCGATCGGCAAGAAGAGCTTCGGCAAAGAAAAACTTGCGGAAAACTTCAATGCGCTGATGGATGCGATCGTCAAGGCAAAACCTTCGGCGGCGAAGGGACAATATATCCGCAGCGTCGCCGTTTCCAGCACCATGGGCCCCGGCATCAAAGTCAATTACAACAAGATGTAGAGCAAGTTTTGCCCGATGGCAAAAAAACAGTTGACAAACCGATGCGATGTCGGTATAATGTACAAGCATTCAAAATTGCGCAAGCATATATATCCGTACCGCAGAAAGCAGGCACCGCAAGGTTTAATGGAAACGCCCGCCGAGGTTCATAAGAGCAGCTGATTGTATTTTATTTTGTGTACAGACCCTTATATCCTCGCGGTATAAGGGTTTTATTTTGTGCAAGGGGAAAACGGCGCAAAGCGCAAGCGGACGTACGGTTTTCCCGGCATCGCGCCGCTTTTCGCGTTTTGTGCGGAAAGCGCGTGAAAAATATTACAAGGAGGTTACCACATTGTCTGCCAATTTGGAAGCAAAAAAACAAGTTGTCGAAGAGATCAAACAAAAGATCCAAAACAGCAAGTCCGTCGTTTTCGTCGATTACAAAGGGCTTACCGTTGCGGAAGTTTCCGATCTTCGCAATAAGTTCAGGGCGGCGGGCGTCGAATACAAGGTGTATAAAAACACATTGCTTCGCAAAGCCTTCAACGAACTGGGCGTAGATGCGTTCGACAACGACTTCAACGGGCCTACGGCGACCGCGTTCAGCCCCGACGAAACGGCGGCGGCGAAGATCTTTGCGGATGCGATCAAGGCGATGCCTGAAAAGATCATCCCGAAGAGCGCGTATGTAGACAACGCTTACATTGACGCAAGCGGCATCAAGGCGCTCGCCGCGATGCCCTCGAAGGAAGAACTCATTGCAAAGATGCTCGGCTCTATGCAGGCGCCCATCGCGAATTTCGCGGGCGTGCTCTCCGCGATGCTTCGCGGCGTAGTCGTAGCGCTCAATGCGATCGCGGAGAAAAAAGCGCAGTAACGCGCCCTTCTCGAATGCGGCAATGCCGCCGCCCGTCCGCCGCGGCGTAAAAGAAAGCGGAAAAATTTAAATTAAAAATTAATTCGGAGGAATTGAAAAATGGCTGATATCGCTAAGTTCATCGAAGAGATCAAGGGTATGACGGTTGTCGAGCTCAACGAGCTCGTAAAGGCTTTGGAAGAGGAGTTCGGCGTCAGCGCCGCGGCCCCCGTCGCTGTTGCGGCTGCTCCCGCTGCGGGCGCTGCTGCTCCTGCCGAGGAAGAAAAGACGGAATTCAACGTCAAGCTCAAGGACATCGGCGCGAAGAAGATCGAGGTCATCAAGGCTGTCCGCGAGTTCACCTCTTTGGGCCTTGCCGAAGCGAAGGCGCTCGTCGAGGGCCTCGGCATGATCAAGGAAGGCGTCAACAAGGAAGAAGCCGAAAAGATCGCTGCCCGCATGAAGGAAGCCGGCGCAGAAGTCACCATCGACTAACATTTAAAAAGCATAAAGCGCACCCGTGCAGCGGGTGCGCTTTTGTATATTTCAATCAATGTGTTCGATATCGGCGGTAGGGCATATTGATGGTGCTCCGCTTTCATTTCATGACGTTATTGCTTCGACGGCGGGTGCGCCATAGTTCCGCCCTTTTTTTCGCCGAAATTTGCGAAAAAAAAGCTAAAAAAGTTGAAAATATCGATGATTTTTGATTGACATCTCTTGACGGGTATGGTATTATATTTAGGCTGTGTAATAGGGTTGAGGTATAAAGTTACTTCAATCGCTTTGGGTTGCGAGGATAAATACAGCACAATCGCGCCCTTTGC
>CAJFGA010000024.1 GCA_904374385.1 uncultured Clostridia bacterium
AGCTCTGTGATCGTAAACGCTTTTTTCAGCTTTTTTGCCATTTTTCCTCTCCTCCTAAATTTTTTCTCAGCCGTTTAAATCCTTTCTTTTTTGCAGGAGCAAAAAAGAAAAAGCCGCGGCTTTTTCATCAATTATATTATAACATATCATATTTCCGAATGCAACACTTTCCTGCATAAAAAATTAAAGAATTTATTTTTTTATCGGAAACAGCAAGTTTTTCGCGGCGGGCGCGGCAGATACCGCTTTATCCTTTCATATTCGACAAAAGTTGCCGAAATACGCGCCCTGCAAGGCGGTATACTGAGCGTGAACGCCCGCAAAGGGCGAAAACTTATGCGCGGAGACTGAAAATATGCAAAATTTCCGTCTGAAATACGGATACGCCGCCGCCCTGTTTTATGCGGCATTATTTTTGGGAATGCTCTTTTTGAATTTCACAATGAACGGTTTTGAGCCGTTTTCGCTCGCGCTGTACTGCGCGATGCTCGCCTGCGGGCTGAACATCTATGCTTCGGCCGGGCTGTTCGTATTGGCGGGCGGCATTTCGCTGATGGCGGGATGGGCGCCCTTTGTGACCGTTCTCGTACAGGCGGTGCTCGTGGGCGGCGTATATTTTTGTTACGCGCGCGCGGGCAAAAAAATGCGGGCGGAGATCGCCCTGTGGCTATTGCCCGCCGCGGGGATCTTTATCTGGCTGTTCGGCGTATATGTTTACGGCGATGTCATTCGGGCGCTCGTTGTCGGTGTCATACTCTACATACTCTGCTTTGTAATGACGGGCGCGCTGCGCTGTGCTCTTTTCCGTGCGGGCAGGTGCCGTCTGACCGCGGAGGAACTGATCTTTTCGGGCGCGGCGATCGCCGCAACGGGCATCGGATTTTATAAGCTGGCGGGCGGTTACGCATACGAAGCGGTTGCGATCCTCCTCCTTTTGCTTGCCGTCGGCACCTTGAAAAATGCAAACGCACTGTGCTGCGCGCTGGTGCTCGGTCTGCCCGAAGCGATCGCGCAGAGCGCCGCCACGGGGCAGGCCGTGCTCGCGCCCGTCGCCATATTCGTCGCCTATGCCGGGGCGGGGCTGGCGTTTTTCCGCGCGGGCAAACTGCCCGCCGCCCTCGCCGTATTTTTGACGGATGTGCTCCTGCGCTATGTGACCGAATTTCTCGGCGGCATGCCGGCAAGCGGGTTTTATTTGAGCCTCTTGACCTCGCTGATCCCCTGCCTTTTGTTTGCCCTGCTGCCCGAAAAATGGCTGGCACGATGGGCGGAAAAATTAAAGACGTACAGCGAAAAGCAGCTGACTAAAATGGCGATCAATACCGAACGCAACCTTGCGGGCGAGCGGCTGTTCGACATATCGGCGGTATTCCGAGAGATCGAAAACGCATTTCTGTCCCTCGACGACGAAACACAGATGGACGCCGGCGCGGAAAAGGCGATGGCAGAGGCGCTGTATGCCTCTGTTTGCGCAGAGTGCGAATTTCGCCAGCGCTGTTCGGAAACGGACGTGGGCCCTGCGATCGAAAAGCTCGTCGCCATCGGTTCCGGCAAGGGGAAGGTCAGCCTGATCGATATGCCCTCCAAACTCGCCTCAGAATGCGTCAACCCGTCGGGCGTACTGTTCTGCCTCAACAAATTGCTCGCCGAATACAGGCGGCACATGTTGGATGCGGAAAATGCCGCGCTCGGCAGAAAGCTGCTCGCCGACCAAGCGCGCTGCGTGAGCGAGATGCTCAAAGAACTGGCGGTAGAGCAAAGCCGCCCCTTTTCCGCCAATGCGGAGCGGGAACGGGAACTCAAAGCCCTGCTCGCACGCGCGGGCATCGTCTGCCAAGAAGCGATGGTCACCGAAGACAGCGTATCGTTAACGGCGACGGGCAACGCGGATACGCGGCGCATCCTGCGCGCCGTAGAAAAAATCTTTTCCCCCGCCGTGCTCTCTTCCAAGTGGGCGCTGACGGCAGATAAATTTTTCTATCGTTTCCGCAGGCGCCCTGCCTTTGACGCGGCGTTTGGCACCGCCTCTGTCAGAAAGGAGGGAGAAAGCGCGAGCGGCGATACCCATTCTGTGCTGAAAATCGACGAGCGCACCTTTTTGATGGCGCTTTCGGACGGAATGGGCAGCGGCGAATATGCCCGCAAGATCTCCGATTGCACCGTGTCGCTCGTGGAGAGCTTTTACCGCGCGAAAATGCCGCCTGAACTTATCCTCGAAACGGTCAACCGCCTCCTTTCCTTCAATAAAGAGGAAAGTTTTGCCTGCGTAGATATCGCGACGGTCGATTTGGGGGAAGGCTTTGCGGACGTGGTGAAGATCGGCTCTCCCCTCGGGTTCATCTTTTCCGAGCAGAAAATCGAGATCTTGGAGAGCGAATCTCTTCCCCTCGGCATTCTCGACGGCGTAAAGCCGACGACGCTGCGCAAAAAACTGGAGGACGGCGACACGCTGCTCTTTATCAGCGACGGCGTGACGGAAGCCTTCGGTTCGAGCGCGGACATCGCCGACTTTTTGCAGACCCTTTCCCCCCACAACCCGCAGGCGCTCGCCGACACGCTGATCGCAGAGGCGCTCGCGCGCGAAAACGGGCATGCCCGCGACGACATGACCGCCGTCTGCGCGCGGCTGTTTCTGTTCGCGCCCAGTCCCGACGCATAAAAAAGGCAGGTATGCTGGATTTTCCGTCCGCGGCGCCCTATAATGAAAGTGCGGCGGGGAAATTATATGCGGGAGGCGGACGGATGCAGCCGTTTGCGTTTTACTGGAGATACCGCGATGCGGCGGACGCGCTTTGGGAGGCGATAGAAAATCTTTTCGCCTCCTGAAAGGCGGTAACTCATGGATCTTTTGCAACTTTTTTACTACCTCAGGCAGTACAATGCGGACATCATCGTCATCGGCGGGATCGTTGCGGCGGCGTGCTACTTTCTCGGCAGGCTGCTCCGCGGCAAGATCAGTGAAAAGTTCATCGTATTTCTGCCCTTCCTGTTGGGCGCCGCGCTCTACTTTGCGTACGGCGCCCTCTTTGTGGGAGGCGTTGCGGAACATGCGGGCGAATTTATCAAACACGGACTTTCGTGCGGCTCGTTTGCGACGGCAGCGCGCGTCATCTGCGAGCAGCTGCTCGCCAAAGGAGAGATCTTAGACCGCAGCGCGCTGCGCGCGGAGTGCGTGAAGGAGATCTTGCAGCCCTACGGAGAGTTGACCGACGAGGAAGCGGAGCGCATCGCGGCGTGTGCCGAAACGGACGAAAAGGGAGCGGCCGAACTCATCCTCGCCCTGTGCGAGGGCGCGACGGAGGCAGCCGCAGAGTTGGTACTCGATGCACTGAAAGACATTTGATTTCCCTACACGGTATCCGCGGGCGCAAGCCCGCGGATATTTTTATGGGCGTTGCGTATACTCACGATGTATGAAAAAGTTGGGAAATACATGCAAAGAAAATGTAGCGGCGCTCAAAGGCATCCTCACTTCGGAAGACATCCTCGTCTTTGCGTTCGAAACGCAGGACGGTGCGGCGTGCGCGGCGATCTATGCGGACGGCATCACGGACAAAGCTCTGCTCGGCGAACAAGTCGCAAGGCCTCTTTCACGGGAGAAGACGCCCAAAACGGCGCAGGAAGCGGCCAAAATATTGCAGGCACCCGAAACCAAAACGGAAACCGATCCCCTAAAAATTGCCGACGAAGTGCTTGCGGGCAACACTGCCCTGCTGATCGACGGCGTCGCCGAGGCGGTGATCATCGGCATGAAAAAACTGAGCATGCGCGCCATCATGGAACCGCCCGGCGCCATCGCCGTCAAAGGCCCGCGAGAAGGCTTTATCGAAGATCTGAAGACGAACATGTCGCTCGTACGCAACCGCCTGCGGACGCCCAAGCTGCAATTTAAAACGCTGACGGCGGGCAAACAGAGCAAGACGGCGATCGCCGTAGGCTACCTTGACGGCATCGCCGACGAAGAGATCGTAAAAAAGATCGTCGACAAGATCGAATGTATAGAGATCGACGGGATTCCCGACTCCTCGTATGTGGCGAAGTTCCTCGCCGAACGGCCGAATTCTCTATTTAAACCGACGGGCACGACGGAAAAGCCGGACGTGCTCGCCGCCAAAATGCTCGAGGGGCGGGTCGCGATCTTAGTGGACGGTTCGCCCATCGCCCTGACGCTGCCCTACCTTTTGGTCGAGGACTTTCAGGGCGCACAGGATTACTTCGTATCCCCCTATCGGGCGAGCATTTCGCGCTTGCTCCGTTTTTTCGGGGTATTCGTATCCGTTTTTCTGCCCGCGATGTATGTGGCGGCGCAGCTATTTAAATTGCAGATCCTGCCCCTATCCTTCCTGCTCACCATATCGGGGAGCGTGCAGGGGATCCCCCTTTCGCCGAGTTTAGAACTGTTCTTTTTGCTGCTCGTATTGGAAATTTTGATTGAAGCGAGCGTGCGCATGCCAAAATATGTGGCGCTGGCGCTGTCCGTCATCGGCGCGCTGGTATTGGGCGATACGGCGGTGAAAGCGGGGCTGGTATCCTCTTCGGCGATCATCATCATGGCGCTGAGCGGCATTTCGGCATATACCGTGCCCGATCTCGTGGGAACGACTTCGATTTTGCGGCTCGCATTCGTCGTGGTGGCGGGAAGCATCGGCACTTTCGGCGTACTGCTGATGACGGCGCTCGTGCTTTACTATTTGGTCACGGCCGATGCTTACGGCGTGCCGCTGCTGGCGCCGTTTTCGCCGCTGATCCGGCGCGATCTGAAGGATTCTCTGCTCAAAACGTCGATGTACGGGCTGGACAAGCGGCCGAAAGTGCTGCAAAGCAAAAATAAGACCCGACTCAGAAACAAGGGAGGCAAAGTGAACCATGGAAAGAATTAAAGTGCGTCAGCTCTGTTTTTATTTTGTGGCGATGATGCCGGTCGCAAAACTGCTCGTATATCCCGCCACCCTCACCTATCAATCTAAAAACGATTTGCTCCTTTCCGCTTTCGTCAACTGCCTGGCAGAAGGCGCGATCGTTGCGCTCGTCATGCTGCTCGCAAAAAAATCGGGAAAATCCCTGTTCGCCCTATTGGAAAATACCTTCGGCAACATAACGGCAAAAATCGTATACGGCGTCTTTGCCCTGTTCTTTTTTGCTTCCGCGCTCCTGCCCTTCATGGAGCATAAAAATTTTGTGCTGCAGGTGATGTACGAAAACGTGCCCTCGATCATCTCTTTCGCGCCCTTCTTTTTTGTCTGCTTTTTTGCCTGCGTCAAGGGCTTTAAAAGCATCGGCCGGATGGCGGACATCTCTCTGCCCATTTTCATCGTCGCCTTTGCCGTGCTGATCCTGCTCGCCTTTCCCCATGCAGACTTCGCGGCGCTGCTGCCTTTACAGGGCGCTTCCGCGGGGGAGGTGCTGCGCGGAAGCTTGTTTTCCGCCAACTGGTATACGGAGGCGGCCTTTCTGCTCTTCTTTCTCGGTCATTTCGAATATGAAAAGCGCGCATCCGTCAAGGTCATCGCCTCGTATGCGATCGGCAGCGCGGCGGTGCTCCTGTTCCTCGCCGTGTTTTACGGCGTGTTTTCGGATATCGCCATCCGCCAGCAGAACGCCGTAGCGCAGATCTCCAAATATACGACCTCCTTCACCTCTTTGGGGCGGGTAGATTACTTGTTCATCTTTGCCATCGCGCTCGTGATGATCTTCCGCCTGTGCGTGCCCGCACAGATGTGCGTACACTGTCTTTGTAAATCGTTCGGGTGTAAACCGATGCTCCCTGCCGCCGCCGTCAATATTCTGCTGTTGGCGCTCACTGTCTTTTTCAACTATTCTTTCCTCGAATTGCAGACGCTGTTTACCCAAAGACTTTGGTTTCTCTTCGCGCTGTTCGCCTATGCCCTGCCCGCAGCGGCGCTGCTGCTGAAAAGGAGGGGCGCGCATGAATAAACTGTGGACAAGCATCTTCCTCACCGCGGCGGCAGTTTTGCTGCTCCTCTTTTTCTCCAACGATTTCGGGCTGATCGACATACAGGAAACGGCGATCGTCGTCGCGATCGGCATCGATACCGCCGAAGAGGGCGAAGGGTACGACGTGACCGCACAGATCGCCGTGCCGTCAAGCACGGGAAGCGGCTCTGCGGGAAATGTGACGGTCAAAAACGCGCAGACGGTCGGAGAGGCGATCTCCGAACTCAACCATGAAACGGGTTGGTATCCGACCCTCGTACACTGCAAGCTCATCCTGTTGGGAGAGGCCGTCACCGAAACGGATGTGTTCCGCGTATTGGATTATTTTCTCCGCAATGACGCCGTGGAAGACTCCTGCTTGGTCGCCGCATGTGCCGGCACCGCGCGGGAAACCTTGCAGGCGCAGTCGCCCGTCAATGATATTTCCGCCTCTGCCATCGCAAAGGTACTCTCTTCCGAGGCGCAGGAGACGGGGCTCGTGTCCGTTACCATCCTCAAAGATTTTGCGATCGGCTACTATTCTGTGGGAAAGAGCGGCTTTCTCCCCTATATTTCCGTACAGGGAGAGGCGGAAAGCCAAGGGGGAGGCGGCGCTGCCCCGACGGCGGAAATCGATGCAGCGGAGGAATGCGCATGGCTGCCCTCCCTGAAACGCAACCGTTGGTGGAAGCCGAAGCGGCAGCCCCTTCCCATTGCCGCACCCGTATCGTCGGAGAGCGGATCGCAGGGCGGGGCAGACAGCGGAGCGAGCGGCAAGAGCGGGAGCGCAGACGTATTTCAGGCTTCGGAAACCATGCTCTTTTATGAGGGCAAACAAGTCGCCCTGCTTTCGCCGGAAGAAACGCTCGCTTATAACCTCGCCGCGACGGATACAGACTTTGCCTATGGCAGCGTAACGGCAGAACAGGACGGGCAGGAAACCGTGTACAACCTAAAAATGAAGATCGGCAAAAAGAAGCGCTCGCTGACTTTTGAAAACGGAATGCCCGTTTTCACCTTTACTGTGCGCGCCAACGCGCGCTTGGCAGATACGGACAGAGCGTCGGCCATTTTAGAGGTCGCCAAGACGCAGATCGCGGACGATGCGATCCTGCGCGCCGCCGAAAAAAAATTCGAACAAGAACTCTCTTCCGCCATTTCCAAGGCGGCCGCCGCGGGATGCGACTTGTTCGGCATAAAGCAGAGGCTGTACCGCTATCGCTACCGGGAATATGCCGCTTTTCAAGACAGTGTGCTGACGGCCGCACAGGTGCATTACGATATCCGTTTTACGAGCTTAAAGTGAAAATTGTGTTTGAATGATAAAAATTAAAATTTTTTGAGAAAATTTTTCAAAAACCTATTGACAAACGAAAAATCGGTGGTATAATAAAAGTGACCAAAGGGAAGAAATCAAAGATCTTCCCGCGGTACAACCAAGCGCGAAAGGCACGCAGGTTTTCCTTATTTTTTGCGGCGCGCATCCGTTTCCGGAATTCAGCGCTGAGGATTCGGGTCGCAGGGTAAAAAAGAAGAAGGAGTCAAATCAAACAAATTCGAGGAAAACGACGCGGAGCAAGGGGCTTTTTGATCACACCTTCGCTATCGGAAAAGAGGCTTGAAGTTACAAAAGCTGCCGTGCTCATGCAGGGCGCGCGGGGAGGTACTGTTATGTACAAATCCGACTTGAGAAAACTTGCTTGACGGAGGTACGGTCCAATGTACAATTTTGCACAGGGGACAGTAAAATAAGAACAAAATCCGATTGAGGCGGACTTAGATTCGGCGCTATGCAGGCCGAAATTTATCCGCAGCCGATAGGGCGGAACGGATACGTCTTATCAGTCTCTCAAAACTGAATAGCTTAACAAAAATACTCGACCCGCGCGGCAATTCGCGCGGGTCATTTCCGTATTTTTAAAAAAATCAGCCGGAGAAGCCATACCTGCGCTCTCCGGCCTTTCGATCTTGCAGACGGGCTGCCCGCATTTTTATCGGCGGATCCCGTAAATATAATCGTCCATATAATACCCGCCGCCGATGGCGGTGCATTCCTCCCCTTCCCGCACGAACCCGAACTTTTCGTACGCGCGGATCGCGCGGGCATTGTTCTTGTTGACGGTCAAATAAACATGTCTTGCGCCGCGGCGTTTCGCCTCGCCGAGCACAAACGCGAGGATCTTTTGCCCCAAGCCCTTGCCGCGCTCCTCTTCCTGCAAATAAACTTTGGATAAAAACAGGTCCCTCCCCTGCTCCTGTAAGGCGCAGTAACCGATCTTTTTTTCGCCGCTCATGACCAGGTAATATGTATAATTTTTCTTTTCCGCCTGCATGCGCATAGCGGGCGCACTCTGAAATTTTTGCAGCATATAATCCACCTGATCGGCGCCCAAAAGTGCGTCATAAGCGGAATGCCAGCTTTCATACGCCATCTGTGCCAACGTCTGATAATCTTCGCTCTTTTCCAAGGCAATTTCCTGCATGGATTTCCTCCGCTCTCCTTCCGTTTTTATCCATTATACCCCGAACTTGCACAAATGTCAAATGCGGTTTTTGACAAAACCCGTCTTCTTCCGCCAAGGTGCGCCGTTCTTTTTATCCCCTCTGCTCGATACAATAATAATAAATCAAAAAAAGAGAGGCCGCAATATGCAAACACTCAGCGAATTTATCGGCAAGCCGCTGCTCACGAAGGCAGGCGAACAGGCGGGCACCATCAAAAATGCACTGCTGTCCAAAAACCTGAAAGCGGTGCGCGCCTTCGAATATTTTGACGAACAGGAGGACGAACACGAACTGCCCGTCGGGGCAATCGCCTCCGCCGAGGACGCACTGATCGCCCGGTCTTTGGCGGAAAAGCCCTGCAAGGACGCCATGCCCGCTCCCTTCGGCATCGCCGTATATTCGGAAACGGGGGAGACGCTCGGCAACGTGTGCGATTTTGTATTGGACGGTTATACCGTGGCGGCACTGCGCCTTGCGGACGGGAAGGAGATCGAAGCGGCGCGTATCGCGAGCGTAAAGGATGCGCTGATCGCGGACCTCCGTTCGCCCCTTCCCTTAAAACCGGCGCGTCCCGCCCGCTCTAAGGCGAAACCCGCACCCAACCCTCCCAAAGCCGTGCAGGCCGCCCCTGCACAGCCCGCGCCCAAGGCGGGCAGCGCCCTGCTGACGGGCAGGCGCGCCCCTGCGGATGTAACGGATGCGCGCGGAAATGTGATCGTAAAAAAAGACACCGTGATCACGGCGGAAGTATTGCGCCGCGCCATGGCGCACAACAAGCTGTTTGAACTGACGCTGAGCGTACTCTCCGTGCAATAAACGCTCGTATGTTTTTGCTTGCTTCCCCACACTGAGAGAAATGTTCGTATGTTTTTCGCCCCCGCCGAAGAGAACACTCGCCCATGCCGATTTTTGCCTTCCCCCGCGGGGGAAGGGGGACCGCTTGCGGTGGATGAGGGACTAAGCTATCCTCCCCCATCAGTCACCTTTGGTGACAGCTTCCTGCGCGGGGGAAGCCCTTTTGGTTTATTCGGGCACTTGCAGTGACCGCCCCCAGGGGAAAGTCTTTATTTTTGCGCATCGCTATTGCTTTCTGTTCCCTCCGATATTTTTGCGGAGATCGTTCAACAAAAAAGCCGCCTCTCCGCAGATTTGCGGAGAGGCGGCTTTCCGATGCCGCGCTATGCGTCATACTTTGCCATCATCTTCAGGAGAGCAGCAAGGATATCGTTGAGCGCCGCGCACTCTTCGCGGCTCAAAGCGCCCTTGTTCTGATAGATCTGCAAAAGATCGCTCATCTTTTCCGCTTCCAGCCGATCCCCTGCCCCCAAGGGAAGGGAACGGAGGCGCTCGGCAACAGAAAGGACGTAATCGAGGCGGACGTCGCGCAGGGGACGCGGTTCCTGCGCGCCCGCGAAGCAGCGCACGAGGCGCGGTTTCCCCTCCCCTTCGGGCGAAGGGAGCGCTTCCGCCGCACTCGCTGCAGACGGGGAAGTTTCTTCTTCAAAAAATTCTTCGGGCAAAGCGGGGCGCCTCTTCTTTTTCCGCTTTTTTTCCTTCGGTGCGCGGCCGCGATATAGGCAGAGCGCCCCGTACAGCGCCAGCTCCAGCGCAAAAGCAACCGCGCATGCCCAAACCGACGGCGCGGGCGCCGCAAAGGCGAAGCGGGCAAACGCTGCCGTGAGCAAGCTGCCGATCGCCGATAAATATAAGAACCAGCGTTTCGAACGCGTTCTGCAAGATTTTTTGCATCCGTACACAATAAGAGCGACGAAAAATGCCGCAACGGGTGCGGCGATCCCCGCCAAAAAGGCGACATCTTTGGCGAGAGCGGGCAGCGCGGCAAGCCATGCCGCCGCCCGCTCCGAAATCATTTCAGCCATAAAACAAAAGACCCCACAAGTTTCTGGAGCAATTATAGCCCATTCGCAGACAAAAATTGCGGCGGCTTTTGACGCGTCTTGCCGTTTTTTGGCGAAAAGATGAGAATTTCTTTTTTCTATAAAACTTTGACGGCCTCTTCCCGCAAAATATTCACGAGATACGCCTCGACCCGCGCCACGCCCGCCGCGCGCTTTGCCGCCGCGGCGTACACCTTGAGCTGCGGCAGATAGTCCTTGGTCAGCTGTGCGGCGGGATGCGAAGAATATTTATAATCCACCAATACGCACCGATCCCCTTTGACCGCCATCAGATCGATGACGCCCTGCACGAGTACGCCGTCCGTACACGCCGTATCGTAAATTTCGGACGCGGACACGCGCATCAAAAATTCCCGCTCGCGCCAAAGCGTAAAGCCTTCGAGAGCGGCGAATACGGGCAGAGAAAGGATGGATGCCATCTTTTTTTCGTGCAGCAGCGCAGCCATTCCCTCGTCTTCCTGTGCGATCTGCGCCAAAACGCGCGCAGCCTCTTCTTCCTTCGGCGCGGAAAAATCCGCCCGTTCGAGAAAGGCGTGATACGCCGTGCCCGTTGCGGCGTCCGCCGCGGGCAGGCCTTCCCGTTCGACGAGCGGCTCTTCCCTATAATAAGGTTCGGCAAAAGTGCCGCGCTCCTGCAAAATTTCGGAGGCACTCGTTTTGACGGGCAGGGCAAGGCTGTCCTCGTGAGGATAGGGCGCACGGTAGCGCTGCAGGACCGCCCGCTTCGCCTCCTCGTCGGGCGTGCCGAGGGCGAGGGTGCGCGCGGCAAAGGAGGGCAGTTCCGCCCTCTCCCCTTCCGCACAATATTCGGCACATGCGGCAAAATCGATAAAATCGGCAAAGCAGACCGCTTCCGAAACACGGAATATATCGAACGGCTTTTTTTCCGTAAAGACGAAGTGCAGACTGTACTGCGCGCGCGTAGCGGCAACGTAAAGAAGGCGCATCTCGTCCTCGGCGCGCTTTGCCGTCAGCCGGGTGCGAACGACGCGGCGCAGCAGGGTATCGTGCAGACGGAAGGCTTCGAAATCGTACGCGTTGCACGCAAAGCCCCACTCGCCGTCAAAGAGAAAATCCCCTTTCATATCCTCGCCCGAAAATCGGTCGTTCATGCCCGCGAGGATGACGACGGGAAATTCCAACCCTTTCGAAGCGTGCATCGTCATGACTTTGACGGCGTTCTCTCCGCCGCTTTCCGCATAGCCTACGCGGTAAGAACAGCTCTTTAACCGATCGAGAAAGGCTGGAACGGTGAGCGTTCCCGCTTCGGCAATGAGGCGCATCACGCGGGAAAGCCGCTCTGCCCCGCAGGGAAGGGACAGGAGTGAGATCTGCATGTCCGTTTCCGAGAGGATGGCCGCCATGATCTCAGCCGCATTCCTGACGCAGGCGAGCAGGCGGTACTTTTCCGCGCGGGCAAAAAAGGCGCGCAGCTTATCGGCAAGGGCGTCGGTGCCCGTGCGCGCATATTCCGAGCAGGCAGCCGAAAAGGGAACCCCGTCCTTGGCGGAAAGGCGTATCTGCGCCAGTTCGGCATCCGTCACCCCGCCCATCGCGCTCTTCAGGGAAGCGGCGAGGGGGATATCCTGTGCGGCGTTGTCGATATATTCGAGAATCCCGATCATCGTTTTTACTTCGGGATAGTCGCAAATGTTATACTCAGCCGAGGATGCCACGGGTACTCCCCTCTTGACGAGCTCGCCGATGATGCGTTCCGCCTTTGCCGTTTTGCCGCGGGTCAATACGGCGATGTCTTTAAAATCGATTTTGACATATTCTCCGCGCGCGGGATCATACCGCTTCTGCGAAAGCGCTTCGGCGATGATCTCCGCGATGCGCGTGCCTTCGCGGCTCTCTTCTTCCCCTTCTCCGTCTAAATGCGCGGCGACGGAATATACGTCGGGCACTTCGCGCTCTTTTTTCTCCTTTTCGGGCAAAAAATCGAAACGGACGCCGCCCGCCCCTTCGGGATAGGCGCCGCCTCCGCGCATGACGGAGGTTGCGGCGTAGTCGATGGAACAGGTTTCCTTGGTCATGACGGCGGAAAAAATGCGGTTGACCGCCTCGAGCACGGCATCGGCGCTGCGGAAGTTGCCGTTCAGTTCGAGCGCGCACCCCCGCGCTTTGAGCGCATCGTACTTTTGCGTGAAGAACGCGGCGCTGCAGCCGCGGAAACCGTAGATAGACTGCTTTGCATCGCCGACCATGAACACGTTTTTCCCCGCGACGAGAGAAAGGATCTCTTCCTGCGCGGGATTGACGTCCTGATACTCGTCC
The DNA here is from genome assembly GCA_904374385.1 of uncultured Clostridia bacterium. GTDB lineage: Bacteria > Bacillota > Clostridia > Christensenellales > Borkfalkiaceae > Borkfalkia. The sequence continues at coordinate 12,636 of CAJFGA010000024.1, forward strand.
ACAAAGACGTGGGTATATTTGCCGCGCACCTCTTCACGCACTTCGGGAATGCGCAGCAGGGCAAGGCACTTATGTTCGAGATCCGAAAAATCCAAGACGCCCGCGCGGCGCTTGCGTTTTTCATACTCGGCGTCAAAATCGATAAGCAGGTGCGCGAGTGCGGCGGCGAGTTTGCCCGAAGAAAAGAATCCCTCCCGCAGCGGTGCCTCTTCTTCCAGTCCCGCAAGATCCTCGCGGATGCCGTCGGTCAGCTCTTTGAACGCCGACATGCGCTTGTCCAAGGCGAGGGCATCCTCCCTGCCCGCATTTTTCAGCTTTGTATTGAGTGGTTTGGAGCCGAGCGAACTCTCTTTGACGCTCCGCGCCGCCGAAAACAGATCGGGCGCGTCCAATACCGCGCGGGCAAACGCCGCCCGCGCGACGCAAAATTCCGTATGCTTCGGGGACATAAGCCCCTCTTTGACGAAGGGGGCCGTTTCTTCCGCCGCACGCACCGCCTCGGCAAACAGCTTTTCCGCCCGCCGCTTTGCGGACGAAAAGGCCTCTTCGGCGAGGCGCGCAAAGCCCTCCTGCGTGTACAGGGCGGGGATGCCCTCCAAAAAAGCGATATAATCCGCACGGGAAGACACTTTTTCGTATGCGTCCGTCAAGATAGAAGCCAACCGCGCAAAGCCGCGGCTGCCGGCAAACGCCCGGCTCAAAAGGGCGAAATCGGCATCCCCCTCCTCCAATTTTTCCTCAAAGAGGGATTCGACGGCGCGCGCCTTGATCTTATCCGCTTCCGCCTCCTCTGCGACGCGGAAACCGGCATCCGCGTCGATGCGGTAAAAATGGCGGCGGATGACGTTGGCACAAAAGGAATGCAACGTACAGATATCCGCCGTATTGACCGAAAAGAGCTGGTCTTTGAGCATGCGCCGCCGCGAAGGATCCTCTTCGGTGCGGATACAGGCAGAGAGCGCCTTTTTCAGCCGTTCCTTCATTTCGGCTGCGGCGAGATTGGTAAAAGTTACGGCGAGAACAGACGAAGTTTCCGCCCTGCCCGAAAGGACGAGGGCGATGATCTTTTCGATCATGACGAAGGTCTTGCCGCTTCCCGCCGAGGCGGAAACGAGAATTTCTCCTTCGGCATCGATCGCCGCCTGCTGCTCGGCGGTCGGCTTTCTTTCGCTCATTGTCCCTTCCTCCTCTTTACGATCTCTACGATGTCGGCATAATCTGTAGGCCCTGCTTCGCGCGCGGCACCGTCAAAGCCGCATACGCCGCCATACGGGCAGTATTCGCAGGCCCCTGCATACGGCGACGGCGCGATGCAGCCCGCGCGCGTCTCCCTGACAAAATTGCGCGCAACGAGCACCGAATATTCCATAAAATCTTCAAACGCATCGGCGTCCATCGTCTTGCGACCCTTTTTTCCGAAACAAGCATCGATATAGCGGCTCTTTTGCCCCTTTTCGATCCCCCGCTCGCTCATGGCGACCACACTGTCGTCTCCTACGGTATAGCCCTGCATGCGGAAGGGGCTGTCCTTTTCTTCCCCGTTGAAAGAAACGCGCGCGGGGAAATAATACGCCCCTGCCATCTTGTTCCCGCGGGAGGCGGCATATAAGTACAATTCGAGCTGCAACTTGCGCCCCGTATAATAACTTTTGGCGCTCACTTCAAAGCTGCCCGTTTTATAGTCGACGACGCGCACATAATCGCCCGCGCGGTCGATGCGGTCGATCTTACCCGCGAGGCGCATCGGCTTTTCTCCCGATTCGAGTATGACGGGCGGAAAGGGGGAATCGGGATAACCGAACGTCTGCTCGACGCCGAATACGGAAAACTCCGAATTTTTCAGCTGCTCGCATACGTTCAGCCCGACGATGACTGCCTCGTTGACGAGCGATGCGGCTGAAAAACCGCCCGTTTTGGTGTCTTTCAGATAGCAATAAGGCGCATCTTGCAGCAATTTTTCCGCTTTTTCGCGCAAAAACCGTGCACACGCCCCCTCATTTTCTATCCGATCTATATTTTGAGCGAGGTCGCGCATGACCTCGTGCAAAAAGTTGCCCGTGTCCGTTACCCGCACGCTTTTATCTTCCCGCTCTTTGAGCATCAGCCCCCGTTCGGCGAAATTTCTGTACGGGCAGAGAAAATATCCCTCGACGAGGGTGGGCGCGACGGTGTTTTTGCCCTTAAATATGACGCGCGCCGCTTCCGGCACAAAGCGGGGGGCAGGTTCGGCAAACAGGGCGCTCTGCGCATCTTCTCCCCGCTCACGGAGGGCGGCATACAGCCCCGCATGTGCGGAAAAGTCGCTTCGGCCGCGCCTGTACTCGTCGGCGCGGGTGAGCAGTTCTCGCAGAGCCGGCACCCTTTCGCTCGCGGCGCAGGCGAGATAGCGCGTAAATGCCGCGCCGTTCGTGCGTTCCGCCCGTTCGAGCGCGCCGCGGCTGAGCACGCCGATCGGCCTGCCCGACAGCGTAAACGCCGCACGGGCAAAATCGATGACCTCGCTCTTTTTACATTCCTTGCCCGCCGCCGAGAGGGGATAAGAAAGGTACAGCCGTTCTGTAAACCCTGCCAAAGCGAGCGCTACATTTTCCGCCGCGCGCGCATTTACTTCGCGGATCTTCGGTTCGATCTCCACCCGCAAGGAGCGCAGACGATCGATATCCTTGTCCGAAATGAGAGCGGTATCCGCGCCGGCGGGAGGCACGTCAGCGGTGAGCCGCCCCGCAAAGAGCGCCCGCGCCGCCGTCTTTTTGCTCTCGGCCAGGCTGCCCACGAACACGCTGTCCAGCTTTTGGGGAATAAGAGATATCTCTACGCTGGCAAAACTCTCCTCCAAGAGGGCGGCAAACTCCTCCGCGCGCATCGGGGTGCCCGCATCGAGCATTTCCGCCTCTGCGAGGACGCGCTCGCATACGTCGGCTCCGCGCTTCATAAACTCCCCTTCCGCGTCATAGCCCAATTTTTTGAGCTGCGCGGCAAGGTCTTCCTGCACTGCCTGCGCGCCGAAATCCCGCATGAGCGCGCGCAGCTGCCCGCAGTAGCAAGATACGGCGGCGCGCGGAGCGGCCTTTTCAAAGGCGGAAAGGAATTTTTCGCGCAAGGCGACGAGCGTAAGCGTATCGTCTCCCTGGTCGGAAATGGGTTTCTTTACCCCGCCGCGGAAATTGGCATAATGCAACAGGTAGTTGCGGTAAAGGTCGCGCTGGGCGCGCGGTTCTCCGAAAAACTCGCTGCCGATAAAGAGCAGGACTTCTTCCGTCGCAAACCCTTCGGCAACCGTGCGCAGCCAATCGACGAGAAAGCGGCACAGCGGGTGTTCGGCGGCGCTCTTTTTTACATCCGAAAAATACGGGATCCTGTATTCGGAAAAAATTTTTTCGAGAGGCACGGCATAATCTTTGGGGTCGGAGAGCAATACGGCGATATCGCGATAGCGCAGCCCGCCGTCGATCACCTCTTTTTTGATCATTGCGGCGATAAAAGAGAGCTCGTCGTCGGCGTCAGCCGCCTCATACAGATGCACCGCCCGCGTTTCGAGGGGTTCTTCCCTCTCCGCTCCAAAAACGCCCGTACGCATTCTGTCCGCTTCGGGCGGAAGAAGGGACGGAAGCGATTCAAAAACACATTCCGCGCCCCCCTCGCGGCAATATTTTTCAAAGGCGCGCGCTGCCTCCATCGTATAGACGTCCTCCTTTCCGCCGAGAAACACGCCCGTAACGTCCTTGGCGTAGGAGAGCGCGGCGGCGATGCCTGCCGCCGCCTGACGGGTAAAGGAGGTAAAGCCCGCGAATACGGCGTGTGCGCCGCGCACGCCCCGCTTTTTGTCCGCCATTGCCTCGGGCAGCAGCGCCAAAATGCCGCTTTCGTCGAGATAGCCCCCTTCCAAAAAGGAGAGGTATTCGCGGTAAACGAGGGCGATATCGGCAAGTTTTTCGGCAAGGTTGCCCTCCACTTCGCGGGCGGAATCTTCGAGCATTTCGGGCGTGACGAGGGCGGCGCGCAGCTGGGCGATCGTTTCGTACAGCTGCGCCGCCGCGCCCGCGGGATTTTTGCCGAAACAGCGCAGCTTTGCCGCGTTGCGCGAAGCGATCGACCCGATCACGAGCACGGATCCCTGCTTGGAGAGCGCCTTGCCCGCGCGGTAAGAGGACAAAAAACGCGCAAACGTGGTGACGGAGGTATCGAAGGTGACCCCCTTTGCCTCTGCCACGGCGCGCTCCGCTTCGAGCGTGAGCCTGTCTTCACAGAAGATGATGGTTTTCCCCTCTTCGGGGAGCTGCCCCAACCGGGCGACAAGTTCGTTGACCGTAGGAGCGAGGATGATTTTGACCTGCATCGCTTTCCTTTCTTCTCCGCGCACTTGGGGCGGAAAGTCTTTTGCTTTTTTCAGTATAACATATTTTTCTCTTTTTTTTAAGTAATTTTCACCCTTTTTGTTTGTACAAAAGGCGGGTTTTATGCTATACTGTAACGGTAATCTTTGTAAATTGCGGAGCTATCGATCGAATGAAAAAGAAACTTTCTCTTTTGGCGGCGCTGCTCGCCTGCGTTTTCGCCTTTGCGGCGTGTTCGACGCGCGTGACGGTTGCGCTGAACCGAAACTGGAACGCCGATACGGCCGCCTATGACGGCAATTTTTACGAACAGCTCACCTATGACGTGCGTTTTCAGGAACCGGAAACTTCTACTTTGAACGGGCTGCAATACACCGCCATCGCGGGGTCTTACAAGGTGACGGTAGAGGCGGTCGCCACACATCGTACGGATGAAAACGGCATCACCGCCAACAACGTTTACCATTTGACGAGCACGCAAGAGATGAGCGGCACCATCGCCGACAGTGACGGAAACACCATTTATGCCTTCGGCGGCGATTCAGGCGTTCCGGCGGATACCGTTACGATGGAAGTGTGGTTCCGCGACGTGAGCGAAGGGCTCATCCCGATGGACAGTACCGCGACCTTTTATTCGCATACCCCCCTGCAGGGCGGAGGCATCGGCATCTACAGCTATACGACGCGGATCGTATATAATGCCGACGCTTCGAGCGCGACCGTGACCGTAACGGATCTGAGCGGCTCGATTACGGAAAATGTAGAGGGCAACGAGCGCGTGGCGATATTGGCAGCGGACAACGCGGGGGAGCGCACCCTATCTTCCCTCACCGACGACTATTCCGTTTTTGACAATGCGCAGCTCGAATTTATGGGCAGAGGCTTGGCTTTTGCCGCAGACAGTTCGAATACGGTGACCGTCGTGAGCGCGGCGGGCGGCGCGGCGAACGTCAATCTTTCCTGCTCAGAGGTCGTCAACAGCAACTACACCTTCACTTTAGACGGCACTTCGCTCGCGAACGGTGAAAGCGGCAGTACGGCGATTTCTACCTGTACGGTGAATTTTTCTTTGGTGAATGCCGGTTCAAATACGGGCGTGACGCATACGGTGTACTATGCAAATACCGCTACGTCCGGCAATAACACATACAGAAATCTGCCGCTGCGCAAGGAATCCCCTTTCGCATACGGAATGGGCACACTGCTCTATGTGTTGACAGACGCGACGCATACCCGTCCGGCAGCAGAATAAGCAAGATACAATCATGATTCCCCGCGCGAAAACGCGGGGAATTTTATTTACGGGATATAACCCAAGGGCCGCCTCCATTGCCCTCGGCGGAAAAATACCCGCATTTACCTTTTGCCTTCCCCTGCGGAAAAACGCCCGTATATTTTACTTTTGTCGCCCCTGCCAAGAAAAACGCTCGCATTTGCCTTCCCCCGTTGGGGGAAGGGGGACCGCTTGCGGTGGATGAGGGGATAAACTCCTTTTTTCCCCTCATCAGTCACCTTCGGTGACAGCTTCCCCTTGGGGAAGCCTTTTTTGTTTAATCGTTCACATGCAGAGCCAACTCTTCCCCCTTGGGGAAATCTTTATTTTTGCGCATCTGCTTTTGCATTCTTCGTTCCCCGCAACTGTCGCGGCGATTTCTTTGATGGCAAAATGCGGCGGCTTGCAGACTGCAAGCCGCCGCTCTCTATGCCGACTTCTATACGGCGTATCATTAAAATAGCTGCAGCACATCCACCAACACCGCAAAAGCGAGCAGCAGAACGAAGCCGACTGCGTGGATGATCGCCTCTGCCTTGCGATTGATCGGCTTGCCCCGCACCCATTCGATGGCGGTAAATACCATTTTCGAACCGTCCAGCGCGGGAATGGGCAGCAAGTTAAACACGGCGAGATTGACGCCGATATAGGCAGAAATCTCCAAAAACTGCTGTAAACTGCGCGAGGCGATCTCTGACGTGAGCCGTATCGTGCTGACCGGCCCGCCAAATGCGGAAAGGCCGAGATCGCCCGTTAAAAGCTGTCCTAAGACCTTGAAAATCGTGCCCCCGATGCGAAAAGAATAGGTAAAGGATCGCCCGATCGTCTGAAAAAAACCAAACCCTTTGAAGGAAGCGGAATAGACGCGATAGGTGAAACTTTCGCCGTCTTCCGCATATTGTTTTTGGATGCCGAGCGACTCCCAGAGCGCCTGCGAATCGGTCAAATCGGCAAAGTCCGCATCTGCGCGGAGCATCACCTGTACCTGCTGCACGGCGCGGCCCGCCTCCCCCTCGCGCGAGACGGTAAATGTCACCAAATCCCCCTGTTTTTTCCCTTCCAACACCTCCATCAGATCGGTCGTAAGATAAATATCCTTGCCCTCGCAGGCGATGATGACGTCCCTGTCGCGCAGGGAATATTCGTTATACGCGGGGTCGGAAGATGGCTCAACAAAAGTCATCAGCAGCAATTGACCGCAGGCAAAAAAGGAAATGATGATGAGAAGCAGTGCCAAAAGGTAGTTCATAAATGCCCCTGCGATCAATACGATGATGCGCTGCCAGGACTTTTTATTGTTGAAGGCGTTCGGATCGGGCGCATCCGCATCCTCACCCTCGAATGCGCAGTAGCCGCCGAGGGGCAAACATCGCACCGAAATGAGTTCGCCGTTCTTTTTTTTATGTTTGAAGAGCGCCGGCCCGAATCCGATAGCAAACTCGTTGATCTTAAAGCGAAAAATTTTGCCCGCGATGTAATGCCCGAATTCATGCACGGTGATCATCGCAAGCAGGATGAGAATCGCCAATAAAACCGAGCCGATCGTGCTCATGACGCTGGAAAAGGAAAGCAGATTGTACATATTGCTCCGTTATCGCAACAGGCTGCGCGCTATGCGCCGCGCGTTTGCATCGGTCTCCTCTAAAAGGGCATAGCTCTCCACAGGGCGAGGAACGATCTTTGAGAGGGTGCCTTCTATAATTTCGGCAATTTGCGTAAATTTTATTTGTCCTTCCAAAAAGGCATGTACGGCGATTTCGCCCGCTGCGTTGAGCGCGCAGGGCAGATCTCTGCCCTCCCGCGCGCAGTCGAGCGCCAGTTTCAAGCAGGGATAGCGGACAAAATCCGGCGCGGAAAAATGCAGCGCGGAACACTTTGCAAGATCAAGCGGCTCCACATTTGCGCGCAGGCGTTCGGGATAGGTGAGCGCGAGCTGGATGGGCAGCTCCATCGAAGGGTAGCTCATCTGCGCCAATACCGCACCGTCCGCAAACGCGACCATCGAGTGTACGATGCTCTCGCGGTGCATGACAACTTCCACTTTTTCGAGCGGCGCCCCGTAAAGATGCATCGCTTCGATGACTTCAAATCCCTTGTTGAGCATGGTGGCACAGTCGACGGTGATCTTCGCACCCATGTTCCAATTGGGGTGTGCAAGCGCCTCTTTTGCCGTGACGTATGGCAATTTTTCGAGCGGAAGATCTCTGAGCGCCCCGCCGCTCGCCGTTAAAATCAGTTTTGAAAAGGGAGCGGTGCGGTCAAAGGATAGACACTGCCAAAGGGCGGAATGTTCGCTGTCGACGGGCAAAACGTCTACCCCCGCCGCCTTTGCCGCGGGCATGACGATTTCACCGCCCGCCACAAGGCTCTCCTTGTTGGCAAGAGCGATCGTTTTTCCTGCGCGGATGGCGCAAAGCGACGCTTTCAGCCCTGCAAAGCCCGTTACGGCGATCAATACGATATCCGCATCCGGATAGCTGCAGGCCTCTTCAAACGCCTCCTCTCCCCGCGCAAAGCGCACAGAGACGGGCAGCGTTGCCGGCATTTCTCCTTCCGCGCGCAGCGCGGCAAAGGAGGGGCGGAGTTTTTCCGCCTGTTCCCAAAAAATTTTCCCTCCCGTGTTGGCGGCAATGGCCACGAGCGCGAACCGCTCCGGATACCGCTCGCACACGCTGATGACCTGTCTGCCGATCGAGCCGGTACAGCCGATGAGGGCGATCTTTTTCCGCATAGGTATTTCTCCGTAATTAATGTACGCAGGCACTCCCCCGCAATATGCGTAGATTTTGCCCGGATACGAAAAATACCCGCCGTGCGCAGGTATTTTTTCCGAATTTAACGTTTCAGAGGATCACGAACAGTTCGAACACGATATAAACAAAGGTGCTTGCAAACAGCGTGCCGTCGATCCTGTCCAAAATACCGCCGTGCCCTGGGAGCAGCTTGCCCATGTCTTTAATGCCGACCTTGCGTTTGATGATACTCTCGGTCAAGTCGCCGAACTCGGTCAAGATCGCCGCGATCAAGCCGATCGCCGCAAAAATCAGCCAAGGCGCCCACGCATATTGGCTGCCCCACCCCGTATAGACATAGTCGGAGCAGAGGGTATACAGCCAATACAGCAAAACGCTTGCGCCTGTGCCGAACACGACGCCGCCGACCGCGCCCGATATCGTCTTATTCGGGCTGATATTGGGGCAAAGCTTTTTCCCTTTAAAAATGCTGCCCACGACGAATGCAAAGGTATCCGCCACGGGGGAGATCACAAAGATGATCAGCAGCGCCAACGTGCCCGCGGGCAGGTCATTGGCGAGCATCATCGTGGAAAGGAGTACCGTCGGATAGAATCCGCACAGCATCGCCCCGCCCGCCCCCTGCAAACTGCACCGTTTGTGGTCGAACACAAGCAGGCACAGGAGCGCGAGCGCAAAGAGGAAAGAGAGGTTCAACAGTCCACGAAATCCCTCTTCGGGCGCGAGATATTCGACTAAATAATAGACGGGCGTAAACAGTGCCGCATAGATATAGACGGCGACTTTCTGCGAAAACGCCAAAGGAAAGGCGGGAGCTTGCAGGGTGCCGTCCTCATTCTGTTTTCTAAAGGAACAGGCATGCACCATTTCGTATGTGCCGATCAAGGAAAAGGCATAAATGAGAATACCGAACAGCCACGGATGAATGTTCCGCAAAAAGAAGAACCCGACGATGACGCCGATGTACAGGATGCCGGTGATCAGTCGCTTTTTCATGTTTCAGCCTCCCCGGACGTTGCCGAAGCGCCTGTCGCGCGCGGAATAGTTTTCGATGGCGCGCTCTAAATCGCGCTTGGAAAATTCCGGCCACATCCGTTTGGAAAAATACAGCTCCGAATAGGCTGCCTGGTACAGGAGAAAATTGGAAAGGCGAACCTCGCCGCCCGTACGGATGATGAGATCGGGGTCAGGAATGCCCGCCGTACTTAAAAGGTCTTTGAAACTCGCCTCGTCGACGAATCTGCCGTACGATACCGCCGCATTCACCGCGCGCACGATCTCCTGCCGGGCGCCGTAATTGATACAGATATTGAAAAGCCCCTCGCTGAAATGCGCCGTTTCCTGCGTCACTTCGAGGATATCGCGCTGCACGTCTTCCGGCAGTACGGAAATATCGCCCAAAATGTTGATTTTGACCTGCATTTCCAACAGTTTGTCGCGCCGCTTTCCGAAATAGGTGCGGATCAGGTCAAAAAGTTCGTCCAGCTCCTCTTTGGGTCGCGATAAATTTTCGGTGGAAAGCGCATACACGGTGACGATACGGATGCCCAATTTGAAGGCATGCGAACACACTTTGGTCATGTTCTGCACCCCCGCCCTGTGCCCAAAGGCGCGGGGGCGGAAGCGGCGGCGCGCCCACCTGCCGTTCCCGTCCATAATAAAGGCGACATGGACGGGCAGTTTGATCCTTTTCATAGGCAGCCCCGTTATACGGACATGATCTCTTTTTCTTTGTCCGCCGTATGTTTATCGATCTGCTCTATGCACTTGGAGATCGTCTTTTCCACTTCCTTTTCGAGAGAAGCGCATTCGTCCTCGGAGATTTCCTTGCCGTTCTTCATCTTTTTAAAAGACTCCATGGCGTCGCGGCGGATATTGCGCGCGGCGACCTTAGCGTCCTCAGAAAGCCCCTTGATCTGTTTGGCGAGATCGCGGCGGCGTTCCTCCGTAAGGTCGGGAAAGATGAGCCGGATGACTTTGCCGTCGTTGGTGGGCGTCAGGCCGATGTTCGACTGCAAAATAGCCTTTTCGATACCCTTTAACAGGCTCGTATCCCACGGACTGATCACCAAGCACTTCGCATCGGCGACGGCGATATTGCCTACCTGATTGATGGGAGAGGGCGTGCCGTAATAATCCACCGTGATTTTATCGAGTACATGCGGATTTGCCCTGCCTGCACGAATGCCCGCAAATTCTTCGCGGAGAACGCTGACCGTCTTTTCCAATTTTTCTTCGAGGACGAGCATGATCTCCTGAGCCTTTTCATTTTCGATCATTTTCTTTTCTCCTTTATGATTCGCTCGTGATAAGTGTGCCCGTGCGCTCGCCGCAGATGGCGCGCACGATCGCATCTTTTTCGGAAAGTGCGAACGCAAGCACGGGAATGTTGTTATCCATGCACATGGTGATCGCCGTCGTATCCATCGCTTTCAATCCGCGGTTGATGACCTCCATGTGCGAAATTTTTTCGATTTTCTGCGCGTGCGGGTTGACCTTGGGGTCACTGTCATAGATCCCGTCCACGTTTTTGGCGAGGAGAAGGATATCCGCATGCGTTTCCGCCGCGCGCAATGCCGCACCCGTATCCGTCGAACAATACGGATTGCCCGTACCGCAGGCGAAAATGACGATCCTGCCCAACTCGAAATGGCGGAGCGCCTTGCGCAAAATGAACGGTTCGGCAACGCTGATCATGTTGAGCGCCGTCTGCACGCGAACGGGCACGCCGCGCTGTTCGATGGCATCCTGCATGGCAAGGGAATTGATTACGGTGGCGAGCATTCCCATATGATCGGCAGTAGACCTGTCCATCTGCGTGCCCTGCCTGCCCCGCCAAAAATTGCCGCCGCCGATGACCAGCCCGACTTCCACTCCCATACCGTGGATGCGGATCAGTTGGTCTACGACGCCTGCGATGATCTTTTCATCCAGCCCGAAGCCGTTTTCCCCCGCGAGCGCTTCTCCCGAGAGTTTGAGGATGATCCTCTTGTATTTTGGTTTTTCCATAAATCCTCCGAACGCTTTGACGGCGAGCGCCATCGTTTGAAAAAAGGCACACAAATATCGATTGTGTGCCTTACAGGTTTTAACCCTTCATCTTGGAAACTTGTTTTTCAACTTCTTCGGCGAGGTCGTCTTTCTTCTTTTCGATGCCTTCGCCCATTTCAAAGCGCGCGAATCTGCGGACGGTGATCTTTTCGCCGATGGAAGCGATCGCCTCCGTCACGAGCTGGCCGATGGTCTTGGAAGAATCTTTAACGAACGGCTGTTCGAGCAGGCAGAAATCTTCGTAATACTTTTTGATCCTGCCGGCGACCATCTTTTCTGCGATCGCTTCGGGTTTGCCTTCGTTCATCGCCTGGATCTTGAGGATCTTCTTTTCCTCTTCCAAAACTTCTTCAGGAACCTCTTCCTTGGTCACATACAGGGGTTTTGCCGCTGCGATCTGCAGGGCGATATCGTGCACGAGCTCTTTGAACTGATCGCCGCGCGCGACGAAGTCTGTTTCGCAGTTGACTTCGACGAGGACGCCGACCTTGCCGCCCATGTGAATGTAGCTGTCTACGATGCCCTCCGCGGCGATACGGCCCGCCTTTTTCGCGGCGGTCGCCATGCCCTTTTCGCGCAGGATCTCGATGGCTTTGTCCATATCGCCGTTCGCTTCGGTCAAAGCCTTTTTGCAATCCATCATTCCAACGCCCGTCTTCTGTCTGAGGGCGTTCACGTCACTTGCCGTAATTGCCATATCTCTCTATGCCTCCGTTCTTTTTCGATATATTTGCGCGAAATTACTCCGCATCGGCGGGAACTTCTTCCGCCGCGTTCTCCACCACTTCTTCCATGGATTCTGCGGGCATCTCTGCAACCGCCTCCGCCATTTCCGCATTCACCGCTTCTCCCTGATTCGCTTCGATGACCGCATTTGCGATGACCGAAGAGAGCAGTTTGACCGCGCGGATCGCGTCGTCATTGCCGGGGATCACATAGTCAATGAGATCGGGGTCGCAGTTGGTATCCGTGATCGCGACGATGGGGATGTGCAGCTTTCTCGCTTCCTGCACGGCGATCTCTTCGTTGTGCGGATCGACGATGAACAGGGCGCCGGGAAGGGTCTTCATCTCGCGGATACCGCCGAGATTGGCCTCCAGCTTTGCCATCTCCTTTTTAAGCCCCAAAACTTCCTTTTTGGGAAGAAGGTCGAAATCGCCCGACTCTTCCATCCTCTGCAATTTATTGAGGCGGTCGATCCTCGAACGGATCGTCTTGAAATTGGTGAGCGTGCCGCCCAGCCAACGGGAATTGATGTAGAACTGACCGCAGCGGGTCGCCTCTTCTTTGATGGCTTCCTGCGCCTGTTTTTTGGTGCCGACGAACAGGATGCTCTTGCCCGCTTTGACGGTGTCGACCACGAAGTTATACGCTTCTTCTACAAGGCCGACGGTGAGCTGCAAATCGATGATGTGAATATCGTTGCGCGCGGCAAAGATATACTTTTTCATCTTGGGGTTCCATTTTCTGGTCTGGTGACCGAAGTGCACGCCCGCTTCGAGCAGCTGCTTCATTGTGATGACTGCCATAAAAATATTC
>CAJFGA010000025.1 GCA_904374385.1 uncultured Clostridia bacterium
TTTTTGATAATTTCTACCGTTCTGGCTGGGGTAGCTGGATTCGAACCAACGAATGACGGAGTCAGAGTCCGTTGCCTTACCGCTTGGCGACACCCCAATGATTGATTACCACGTTATTTTAGCAAAGTTTATAGAATTTATCAAGCATTTTTGCATGGTTTTTCAAAATTTTTTACTGATTTATATATTACTTTATCTCTTTTTAATTTTTGACTTTGTACGCATATATCCTATATGCTCTAACGGTATAGCCGCCTTCTTAATTTTTTAGAAATTTATAAACGTATGCTTAAAACTAGAGCATTTATAAAGAATTTGTGCTATAATAAAAGACAGTTCAATGGCTCAAATAATTTTACACAGATATGACAAGGAGGCAGACATGATCATTTGTACGGGAGAAATTCTTGCCGATATGATCGGAAAAATAGAGGACGGGAGGATTTGCTATGACCGATTCGCGGGCGGGGCTCCTTTTAACGTAGCTTGCGGATTGAAAAAATTGGGCGCGAAATGCGGTTTTTGCGGATGTGTCGGGGAAGATTTGATCGGTGACTTTTTAGAGGATTTTGCAAAGTCGCGCGGATTTGATTACTTGCATCTTGTACGCGATCAGACCCGCAACACAACGCTGGCGTTTGTTGAATTGAACGAGGCCGGTGAGCGGAAATTCAGTTTTTTCCGTAAAAACACGGCAGATTATGCATTGCCCGCCGCAGCGGCGGATGAAATTGCGGACATCGCTCATGTCGCACATCTCGGTTCACTCCCTTTGACGCAGCCGCAGGGCAGGGCCTTTGCCGATACACTCATCGCTAAGATGCACGCAAAAGGAAAAAAGGTAACTTTTGACGTAAACTACCGCGATGATTTGTTCGCAAATGAAGAGGAAGGCGTCGCTTTATATAAAAAGTACGTCGAGGCGGCGGATATCGTCAAGTTTTCGGAGGAAGAACTCGTTCTTTTTGCGGCGGGCGAAACGCCGGAGGATCGTCTGAAAACGATCGCCGGTACGGATAAAGTTGCCCTCGTGACGCTCGGCGAGAGGGGCAGTATGGCGTGCGTGTGCGGAAAGATATACCGTTCGGACAGTATTCGGGTACACACCGTCGATACGACCGGTGCAGGGGATGCCTTTTTCGCGGGCGTTTTAAGCGCTTTGGACGAGGGGGAAACGGATTGGAACCGCATCCTGCGGCGTGGCAATGTCTGCGGCGCCCTTGCGACGGAAAAGAAGGGGGCGATCGATGCTTTTCCTGATAGAGATTTTGTACAGAGGAGCTTGTAAAAGTGATTCACGATCAGATTGAGTTTTTTAATGTGGCGGAGCTTCGCGACGGCGTTTTGTATCGATTTCCTTTAGACGTATGTGATCATCTGCGCATTCCGGAATATGATGCGGCGGGCAGAGAACTGCGCATTCATACCGGCCATCGCGCAAGCGCGCGCGCTTCCTGCGGCATCGAACTGCGCTTTGTTACGGATGCGAAAGAAGTGACGTTTTGTTATGAAGCGCAAAACAGCATACAGTGTACCGCTTATAACGGGGATTTCCAGAGCGCTTATCAGATCGCTTCTCCGGGCAGAAATGAAATGACGATCACCCGTGAACGGGCGGTCGAAGGCGTCAAAAAGGCGAGCGAAAACCGCTTCAGTAAAGATGTTTGGCGCATTGCCGTCAGCGGAGAAGGGGATATCCGCTTTTTAGGGCTGAAAACGGAAAAGGGGGAAGCGATTCGCCCTCCCCGCGCGGACGAATGCCCGCGCATCCGGCTGCTCGCTTACGGATCTTCCATCTCGCAGGGGATCGGCGCGCTCTATCCTCCGCTGAATTATCTCAATACGGCTGCACAGGTCCTCGGCATCGATATCATCAACAAAGCCATTGCCGGCGGATGTTTTTGCGAAAGGGAGACGATCGACTATTTGACGGGAGAGCGCTGCGACGCGGTCTACTTAGAGCCGGGTACAAACATTGCCGACAGGCCCCTTGCCGTGATCGAATCGCGCGTGGGCGGATTGATCGACACATTTTGCGAAAAATTCCCGGAAAAGAAGATCTTTATCATGACGCCGATCCGGGGGCTTTCGGATGTCAGCGATACGGCGCTCGATTACCGAGAAAAATTTCCGCGGTCGCGCGAGGTGATCTGCCGGCATGCGGAAAAGTATCCCAACGCTGTCCTGTTAGACGGCCATCAGCTGCTGGATAAAGATTATTACCTTGCCTCCGATATTTTGCATCCGTCCGATTTCGGTCACGTCATGATGGGAATAAATTTTGCGAATATGCTTCGCCCTTATCTTAAACCATAAACAAATTTGACAGCGCAAAGAGCGTCCCGCAGTTTACCGCGGGACGCTCTTTTAGGCTCGTTTGACTAATCGTCATCAAAACGGTCGTCATCATCGTCATCGTCGTTGTCGTCATCGTCATAACGGTCATGGTCGGAATATGACCCGTCGTCAAATACATAATGGTACAGCCCTTCGCGGATATACACGGTAAAGCGCACGCGTTCGCCGTCGATGGTGCCGTCGGCATACAGGACGCTTTCCCCGCTTTCACGGCCGCTTCGGAATTGCAAAGTTTCGCGCAGCCCCTCCCTTTCAATGGTCAGTAAAAGTTCGAGGCTCCCGTCTTCCTGCTCATATTCGGCAATGGTACGTTCGATCAGCGCGCCGCGCTCGTAGACAGAGTAGACATATTCCCTCTCCGTTTCCGCTTCATCGCCGCCTTCGCTTTCATACTCCTGTTCCACTTCGATATAAGAAAGATTTGTATCGTCCGTAAAAGCCTTAAAATATAGCTCGCTCTCCGCTTCGTCCCATTCCGTTTCCGTTTCATAGTTCCCCTCTACGGGGTACTGTGCATCTCCTGTGACGAGCAGGCCGCGGATGGCGTAGCTCTCTTCCCGTTCTTCTCCTTCCTGCTTGCCGCTGCGGTAGATCTTATCATAATACAGCGAATAGACGGCTCCTCCGCCGAGAAGATTGCCGAGGGTAACGGTCATGCCGAACTCGTAACCGTACGCGCCCGTTACATTTTCCGCATCGATTGCCCCTTCGCTCAAAAGGCCTTCCACGAGGGACATATAGCGGTTGAGAACATCGATGCGGGCATCGTCTGAAGGCGCCGCGTTTGCGTTGGACATATTTACGGAAAGGGCTTTGGCGGCGGGCAACGCCTGCTCCGATGCCGTGCCGGACGCGGCGAGCAGTGCCCCGACGGAAGCCGCGCCGTAGGCATAAAAGGAGTCGGCGTCGGTGATCTCGGCAAATTTATTGTTGTCGAGGGGCAGATTGGGAACGGAGCCGCTTTTGCGTAGGAATAGCGGCAGCAGAATGCCGAGCAGCAGCGCGGCGGCAAGTGCGCCCGCTATGAGGGGGATCAGCCATTTGCGCCTGTCTTTGGCGGCGATTTCTCCGCCGTGCGCCGGCGCGAGCGAGCGTTCCGTTTCCGCCAGCCCCAATTCTCGTTTGATATTTTCTTTGACGTGCCCGTCGGGAAGAACGCCGCACGCCTGCTCTTTGAGCATTTTTTTGATATTTTTCATGCGCCGTCCTCCTTTTTGATCTCTCTTTTCAGTTTTTTGAGCGCTTCGTTGTTTTTCCAAGTCACTGTGCCGATGGGGATGCCAAGCATTTCCGCCACTTCCCGCCGCTTATAGCCGGCAATTTGGCACAGCATCAAAATTTCGTATTCGTCCTCTGGCAGGATGCGCGCCGCCAAGTCGAACAGGTAGGGGATCTCCGCCTCGCCCGTCCCGAATTTGTAGGCGTCCGCATCGAAGTCGGTCACCACTTCCCGCCTGTACTTTTTGATGTGGTTGAGCGCGAGCGACCTCGCAATAGTGCAGAGCCAGGCCGTAAAATTGGTTCCCGCCGCATATTGCGACAGCGAGCGGAGCGCTTTGACAAAAGTTTCCTGCAGCAGATCTTCCGCATACATCTTGTCACGCACGATATACAGGATGGCAAAATAGGCAGATTTATGCGTGTGCTCGTAAATGTAGTCGAAAGCGGTGCCGTCACCCCTCTGCAGCGCTTGTATTTTTCGTTCGAGCGTATCGTTTTTCATTTCTCTTCCATAATATTAACAATCCGCGCGCCCGGATTGTTGGCAAAAAAGATTTTTTATCGATAAAATGATACCAATAAATACATCTGCCGTCAAGGCGTTGCGCAAAAAAATAAAAAAATTTAAAATTTTTCCAACAATATGCCGTGCGGGGCGGTTATATAAGTGAGGCGGGAAAAATTCCGGATATTCCCTCCCGAAAACGAAACAAGGAGAGTACGAAACATGAAAAAGATTCTCATTACACTGGCATTGGCTTTCGCGCTCGCGCTTACGCTCGGGATCGCCGCATGCTCCGCGGGAAACGGGAGCCAAAACGGCAGCGGAACATTTGAAGACCTTACAACGGCCGAATCGGTCTATGGCTTCAGCGCCGCATCCGCAGGCATGATCATTTCCGCGATGGACGGCAGCGCCGCGGCGGCAAAGCCGCTCGCTTGGCAGGCACAGGATGGCGCGTCGGATACGGCGCAGACGGATCTTTCAAAATTGGACGGATATATGGCACTCGTGGAGAGCCTTTTGAGCGAGGGCGGCTTCGGTGTCAATGTAGAGGTATCCGATCGTGAAGGATACACGGAAAAAATGACCGTTTCCTATCGGAATATCGACGGCGCTTCGGGAAGCTATGTGATGTATTATAACCAAACCGCTATTCCCGATGATGACGACGATGACGACTTTGACGATTTGTTCGACCGCGACGACGAGAGAGAAGAAAATTATGCCATCGAGGGCGTGCTTGAGATCGGCGGCGCGGACTACGCCGTATACGGTACCCGCAGCAGCGAGAGCGAACGGGGCGAATCGGAGAGTGAAACGCAGTTCCGTGTTACCCTCGGAGAAGACCGTTTTATGTATGTGGAACAGAGCAGCGAGCAGGAAGGGGACGAAAGCGAGCAGGAATACAATTATTCCCTGCGCGAGGGCGGCAGAGTCGTCGAGCGCAGCACCTTTTCTTATGAGACGGAACGGGGCGAAACAGAGCTGAAAATGACTTCTAATAAAGACGGCGTCCGTGAAACTTTCTATTTCGAAAGGGAAACGTACCGCGGGCAGGAGGTCGTGTTCGTGCGCATCGGCAACGGGCAGAGCAGCGAGGGCTATATCGTGCGCACCGTGACGGACGAGAGCGGTACCCGTTACGAATATGAGCCGGTCACTTGGCGCGATTAAAATAGAACGGCAGGGAAAAAACGGGCGCCGCACAGACAGAGCGGCGCCTGCTCTCTGTTCCCCGCGAGCTTTTCGCAGGGAACAGAGAGCAATAGCGATGCGCAAAAATAAAGGTTTTCCATTGTGGCGGTCACATAAAGCGGCTAAGTAATCCAAAAGGCTTCCCCTTGGGGGGAAGCTGTCGCCGAAGGTGACTGATGAAGGGAAGGTTCGTCCCTCATCCACCGCAAGCGGTCCCCCTTCCCCCTGAGGGGGAAGGGGTGAGAACATACGAATGTCCTTTCTATCCCAATAAGTTCAGCAGCGATAAACTAAAAAAGGCTTCCCCTTGGGGGAAGCTGTCGCCGAAGGTGACTGATGAGGGGAGGAAGGCAAGGAAAGTGCCCGTTTACGGGCAGCAAGCAACAAGTCATGGCAGCAAGGCCGTCACGGGCGCGGCTTGCGCGCCGCCGACAGTATCGGGCGAACAGCACAAAAATAAAAATCCATCGGCAAGGCCGATGGATTTTTATTTTCAAATGCATGACCCCCGCGGCAGAAGCCGCGGGGGCAAAGTGGATGGAAGTGCCGCATGGCGGCACGGGTACACATTATAGGAAAAATCCGTCGGAAATGACAAAGCGCAGCACGGCGTCACAGTCGGGCATGGTAAAGTAATATTCCCAATGGGTGTAGGTATCGCCCTCTTTTACGGGGGTCTGCTTTCCCAACGATTCTTCATTTAGATAGGCAGTCACGTCGCAATCGGTCATCATCGCGATCTTAACGGTGATTTTTTCTCCCGCCGCATATTTGCGCTGCAGCGGTTCGACCAATACGATTTGGTTTTGCTCGTTTTCGACCGTCAGCGCATGACCGCCAGAAGCGCATCCGCTGCCGAAAACCGCCAAACATAGGCAGAGAACGGCACTCATACAAAAAATCGGAATTTTTCGGTATAGGCGCATCGCAGTTCTCCCTCCTGTTTCACTCGGCAAGCCCGGGCAGGGGCTGTGCGAGAAAGTCGAACCCGTCTGAAGTCAGCACATACAGCCAGCCGTCTATAACGGTCGCGCGGGTCGTATCGCAATTGTTGTTCTCCAAAGGCAGGGAGAGCACGGGGGCCAGCGTATAGCCGTCAAAATGGAGCAGGATATACATACTGCCTTCCTGCCAATCGTAAAGATGCAGGCCGACTAAGCCGTTCTCGCGGTCGATAAAGTATGCCTTGTATTGCTCTGAAAAATCGGCTAAGCGCTCGAAGCTCGTCAGGGGAAGAACGGCGCCATCGCCCTGTTCGTAGATCTCGATTTTGAGCGTCGTTGCATCGCCGTAGCCGATGCCGAGCAGCGTACCGTCCGTAAAATCGACGAGCGAGAAAGAATAGCCGGGGATAGTGCCCGTGTCCGTATAGGTGATGTTTTTCGGGTCGGAAAGGTCAATGCGGAAAACGGGATCTTCGACCAAGTTGGGCTCCCATTCGATCGCCGTGCATACCCAGGCGATATCGCCGTCAAAGCGCACGGACATCAC
This sequence comes from uncultured Clostridia bacterium, assembly GCA_904374385.1. Lineage (GTDB taxonomy): Bacteria > Bacillota > Clostridia > Christensenellales > Borkfalkiaceae > Borkfalkia. Next base: position 6,770 of record CAJFGA010000025.1, read on the forward strand.
TTTTTCATCCGCAGGGGCGAACCATTCGAGCTTGCCCTTTATCTGAAAGTCGGAAAGACTCACGATATATAAGCCCGCGTTGAACCCGCTTTTATCGTGGGGTATATATCCGGAAGAATCGTAGACGGAACGGGAGAGCGTCGTCGCCACGCGCAGGGTCCCGTCCTTTTCGTCCATGGAATATTGGTTGCGCACGCTGCCCGCCACATCGAAGGTGCCTGCAAGCGTCAGCCCTTCGCCCTCGTAGGAAACGCAGGAGATCTGCGTCCTGTCCTCTGTAAAGGAATAGGATAAATCTTCGCTGCAGGCGCTGCCATGGCCGAAATAACTGCGCGTCACGAAGATATTGCCCTCCGATACATAGGCCTCTTCCGAGAAGGAGAGGAAGGCGATGTGCCCTTCGACGGAAAGATTTTCTCCGAGGCGGCAGATCACCGTATAGCGCGCGGCATCGGCGCCGTCGGGGCAGACGATGTCTTGCATGGGAAGGCTTTTAAGGTCGTCGATCGCGCCCGCCTGCGGCAAAAACTGTGCCTCATCCGAAAAGTCGGGGTCGCGTCTTACGGAAAAATTAGAGATGAGCAAAAAGTCGTCGCCGACCTTGCGCGAGGTCACATAACTGCCGGAAACATAGGTGCGGCCGATCTCTTCCATATTTTCGGGATCCGAAACGTCTACCGAAATGGCGGCGGTATACAAAAGATTGTGCTCGTACGACCATACGGGGGTAAACACCGTCGCCGTATCGCCGTCGGCGCTCAAATACATCTCGGCATCGTAGCCTTGGCTATATCGAAAATAGGTGTTTTCATCCGCGGACAGGGTCACGATGCCGCACGCGGCGCTCTCGCCCTTCGCAATGGTGTAGGCATTGATGCGCATTTCCAGGCCGCCCGGAGAGGTAAGATAAAAAATATGGCTGTCCGTCCGCTTAAACAGATCTCCCTCGATCACGCCCGCCACCTGATTGTCGGTCACTTCGCTGTAAGGGGTATCCGTTCCCGCATCTCCTGCATCGCCGGGAGATTCGGGGGCATCGTTGTCGGCGTTGCCGCTGCCGTATCCTTTGAAAAAGTCGCTGAACCAGGCGTCGAAATTGTTCTTATACCTGGGTTTCGTGTAAGTAAGTTCGTTGATCGTCTGCATAAGCGAATAATATTCGCTGTCTTTATAAGCCGAAAGGCTGGGCGGAGAGGTATCGTAGGGGATAAAAAGCACGAGGTTGAGCGCAAGCAGCAAGGAAAATCCCGTCGCCAACACAGAGGTGACTTTGATGCGCCTTGCGCGCTTCGCCTTTTCCCACTGTACCTTGGTCAAAATATCCTTTGTTCGTTCTTTATAAGTCTTCATGAGAAAAACCCTCCTTTACGAGGTGGCGCTTCAGGGTGGCTTTCGCGCGGGAAAGCAGGTTATATACCTGCTTTTCGCTCTTTTTCAGAATACGGCAGATATCTTTTACGGAAAACCCGTCAAAATAATTTAGATACAGTACCTCCTTATAGGGGGCCGGCAGCCTCTGCATGCACGCGTATAACTTTTCGTTGCGTTCGCGTTTGAAAATATCGTCGCTCTCTTCGCCGGCGAGCATATTTTCTAAGCCGCGCAGCGGCCGGTTTTTCCCGTTTTTGCGCACATAATCGATCGCTCTGTTGCGCGCCACGGTATAGAGATAAGTCTTAAATTTGGCGCTTTCGCGGAATTTTTTCCGCTTTACGATGAGGGCGGCAAAGGTGTCGGCCGTCACATCTTCCGCGGCGGCGTCGTCTTTTACGATACAGTAGGCAAAGCGCGTGAGCGCATCGCCGTACAGTTTTACAAGTTCTTCCAGTGCCTGCGCATTGCCGCCGAGAAAGTCTCGGTACAATGCGGCGCCGCTGTCTGCCTTTTCCACCTTTTTCCACCTCTCTACTTATTAAACGAACGGATTTGCTTTTTTACTCACCTTTTGCGGCAAATTTTTTAAAAATTTTGCCGCGCGGCTTGATTGCCGCGCGGCATACAGCATACAGGTTGTGCAGACAATTAAAATATCCCGCTACCGGAAGGCATATCCTTTTCGGGAGAAAGCAGGCAGAGATTTCCGTCCGCATCCTCCGCGCATAAAATCATGCCCTCGCTCAAAATGCCGCACAGTTTGGCGGGCTTTAAATTGGTGATCATCACGACCTTTTTGCCCACCATCTCTTCGGGCGTGTAATATTTTGCGATGCCGCTCACCACGGTGCGCGTTTCGCTGCCGATCTGCACCGTGCTTTTCAGCAGTTTTTCGCTCTTTTTGACCTTTTCGCAGGCAATGACCTGTGCGATCTGCATTTTTACCTTTGCAAAGTCGTCGATGGCGACCTCTGCGGGATATTCTGGCGCGTGCGGCTTCGCATCGGGCTTTTTTTCTGTTTTTTTGGTCTCGTTGGCGGCATGCATCGCGTCGTAAGCCGCCTCCACGTCCTTATAATTGCGGCGGTCAAACAGGTGCGTTTCGGCGGGGGAGACCTTCGTTCCGTTTTCGATCAGGCCGAACGTATCCAGTGCGTCGTATGCGCGCAGCGTGCAGTTAAACTGTTTTGCGATCTTTTCCGCCGTTTCGGGCATAAATGGCTGCAAAAGCGATGCCGCGATCAAGATGCTTTCCGAAAGATTATATAAAACAGTGGAAAGCCGGTCTTTTTTCGCCTCGTCTTTGGCAAGGATCCAGGGCGCCGTTTCGTCGATGTATTTGTTGCAACGGCGCAGGAAGGAAAAGATCTCTCCGAGCGCGTCCGAAATTTTAAATTCGTCCATTTTTGCGGCCACTTTTTTATATAACGCTGCCGCCATTTCGCGCAGTTCGCCGTCCACCGGCTCCGCCGCGCCGCGATCGCAGAGAACGCCGCCGAAATATTTCAGGCTCATCGCCGCCGTGCGCGAAACGAGGTTGCCGAGGTTGTTGGCAAGGTCGGCATTGACGCGTTCGGTGATCAATTCCCAGGTAATATTGCCGTCGTTGTCAAAGGGCATATCGTTCAGAACGAAATAGCGCACCGCGTCTACGCCGAAAATTTTGACGAGTTCATCCGCATAGATGACGTTGCCGCGCGATTTGCTCATCTTGCTGCCGTCCATCAGCAGCCAAGGGTGCCCGAATACCTGCTTTGGCAGGGGAAGCCCCAACGCCATCAAAAAGATGGGCCAGTAAATGGTGTGGAAGCGGATGATGTCCTTCCCGATAACGTGTACGTCTGCCGGCCAATACTTTTTGAAAAGTTCGCCCGACCCGCCGCCCGCATCGTATCCCAGCCCCGTGATGTAATTGGTCAGCGCGTCCAGCCATACATAAATGACGTGTTTGGGGTCAAAATCGACGGGGATGCCCCAACGGAAAGAGGTGCGCGAAACGCAAAGATCCTGCAAGCCGGGCTTTAAAAAGTTGTTTACCATCTCGTTTTTGCGGGATACGGGCGTGATGAAATCGGGATGTTCGTCATAATACTGCAGCAGCCTGTCCGCATATTTGCTCATTTTAAAGAAGTATGCTTCTTCTTTTGCCGGCTGTACTTCTCTGCCGCAGTCGGGGCATTTGCCGTCTACGAGCTGCGAAGGCGTCCAAAAGGATTCGCACGGAGTGCAGTACATCCCTTCGTAAGACCCCTTATAAATATCGCCCTGTTCATAGAGCTTTTTAAAGATTTTCTGCACCTGTTCTTCGTGGTCTTTATCGGTGGTGCGGATAAATTTGTCGTAAGATACGTTCATCAGATCCCAAATGTTTTGGATCTCTTTCGCGACGTTGTCCACGAACTGTTTGGGCGTCACGCCCGCCGCGGCAGCCTTTTCTTCGATCTTCTGCCCGTGCTCGTCCGTCCCCGTCTGAAAGCGCACGTCAAAGCCCTGGTTGCGCTTAAAGCGCGCAATGGCGTCCGAAAGCACGATTTCGTAGGTATTGCCGATATGCGGCTTGCCCGATGTATAGGCGATCGCCGTGGTGATGTAATAAGGTTTTTTCTCTTTCATATTTTTCAACCTTTTGCCGCGCATCGCGGCGAAACTTACAGAACTGTAATTTTTTAACATCATTATAGCGCATTTTTAAAATATTGTAAACAAAAAAAGTGCGGCGTCAGGCTTATTTTCATAGAGCCGCTTCCGTAAAGGCTTTATGAATGCGGCCGGCGGCAAAAAATCCGATAGGGGCGTTTGGCGGCCTTGCAAAGAATTTTGCTTATGCGCTTTTTAGGCGGCCGGCGTTCTGATTTTGTCCCTGAAAGCATAAGATAGCCGCAAGGAGGACAAGGTCATGAATGTTTTGTTTATTGCCGTCTTTCTCGCTTCTTCCGCGGCGGTGCTGCTCTCTTCTCCTGAATCTTTCTTGCCTGCGCTCCTTTCCGGCGCGGAAGATGCCCTGCGGTTAGGGGTGACGCTCGCCGCCGTCTATACGGTTTGGCTGGGCTTTTTAAAAATCGCCGAGGATGCCGGACTGATGCGCGCCCTCGCAAGGGGGCTGCGTCCGGCCACTTCGCGCCTGTTTGGCACGAAAGACGAAAGGGCGCTCGGTTATATTGCCGTCAATCTTTCCGCGAATTTTCTCGGTATGGGCGGCGCGGCGACGCCTGCGGGCGTTTCGGCAATGAATTTATTGGATGCCGCGGAAAACCGCGCCTATGCGCAGGCGATGCTGTTCGTCGTCAATTGCGCGGGGGTACAGCTTTTGCCCGCGACCGTCATTTCCCTGCGCGAAAAATACGGTTCCGCATCGTCGTATGACGTCATTGTGCCCATCTTGCTCGCTTCGCTCCTCTCTCTTGCCTTGGGAGCGCTGCTCGTCAAACTCGTGTACGGAAGGAAGAAAAAGTGATCGCTGTCTATATTCTGCCCGTTGTCTTTTTGGCGGTCATCCTTGTGGCAGCATTGCGAAAAGTCAAGGTGTACGACAGTTTCGCCGAGGGGATCCAAGGTGCGATCCCGCTCGTTTTGTCACTCTTTCCGTATATAGCGGCGATCCTCATCCTGTCCTCCCTGTTTGAAGCGAGCGGGCTTTCGGCTGCATTGGAGCGGGCGCTCTCGCCCGCCTTTTCCTTTTTGGGGATCCCGCCCGAAATTTCGCGGCTGGTTCTCATCAAGCCTTTTTCGGGCAGCGGCTCGGCGGCGGTCTTATCCGAGATTTTGACCGAATACGGCGCGGATTCTTATATTGCCCGCTGCGCAAGCGTCGTATATGCCTCGGGAGAAACGGTTTTCTATGTTTCTGCCGTCTATTTCGCCAAGCTGAAAAAGAAAACGCCGCTTGCGCCCGTGTTGATCGCACTCGCTTCCAATTTTGCGGCGATCTTGTTCGGGTGTCTGCTCTGCCGCGTTTTATAGGAGCCGAAAAAATGTTAACTGCTTACATTTTTGCCGAATTAAGCCGAAAAATGGCGAAAAAGTGTGAATTTTTAACAAAAATCGTTTAAAAAATTAAATTAAAAAAAATTTTAAAAAATAAAAAAATTTACTTTACTTTTTTTCTCAGATTGAATATAATATGCGTGTAATCAAACGAAAGACGCAAGGGCTTCCGCTTGGTTACCTTAAATAGCTCATCATTTTCCCCCTTATCATATATGGATCGAGCGCAGAACCGCAAGGCTCTGCGCTCGATTCATTTTTTGTTTGTCTGCGGAGTGTGCGCGGCTTGCCGCCCGCTTTTGAGAACGCGCGCCGTCGGTTCGCGTGGCCCGATCGTGCGGTGCGGAGATGGTGCGGCCTGCCCGGCAGGGCATGCGGTGCGATGTTTCTGTTTTCGGCGATTCCGAAAAAGCGCCCGCATAAAAGGGAGCCATTGGGATTAAAAACAAGTGAGGATTTTAAGAATCTTTGCTTGTTTTATTTATCGGTAAATTAAAATTTATCCGTATAACCCAAAATGCCTTGCAATTTTTTCGCATACTTCTTCTCTCGTATCTTTCCCGTCATCTTCCCTCAAGATTGTGAAGAATCCGCTACTCGCTAATTCATCATAATTTTTTGGGCTGTTGATAAGGGCAAGCCCCCGCCGATAATTTTCCATAACGATTTCGGGATGTTCACAGTCTTCAATTAATTTTAATATAAATTGCTTTTCAGGGTCGCTTCTTTGAAAGAACCGCTCCACGCTCATGGATTGCGGAGAAAGCATGACCGCAACGCGATTATAGTCGGAAATTTCTTTTAAAACGCCGATGGGAATGTTGGTATCAACGATTATCTTTTTATCTTTGGGCATGGAAATCAGTTCGGCAACTTCAAATTCGGCCGCTTCTCTTGCCACGCTGTGTACCCACCGCGCATATTCCTCGGGGGAACGCATCACAAATTCTTTCCAATCGGTAAGCGTTTTCAGATAGCAAATATCCGGCTGCAATTCGGGCGTTGCGACGACGTCGGATATTGCGCTGTGATAATTTTCCCCGCAAAAAATCATGCCGAATTTTTCAGAAAGCATTTTTACGGTCGTCGATTTTCCCGCATAAGCCGTACCCGTAATAAAGTACACGTTCCTCAAATAATGCTTTAAGATGTTGTTCTCAATCTTCAACGTTGATTCTCCTCTAACCTACCGCTGACTCCTTTGTCGGGATTCGTGGAGTCAGTCTGCTAAAGTACTCTTTATTTTATTATCATTATATCGCAAGGAACCTGAAAAGTAAAACAAATAACGCATTGCCTTGCCTGCAAGGTATAGTGAACTATACTTATTGTTTTGTGGTAAAATCCCTATCGGAATTGCAATAATGCGCGAGAGGTCTTTTTTTGCCGGATTTTGTAAAACGGGGCGCATGATTTGTTTGTTGAGATCTGTTATCGGAATAAATCTGACATAGACGGAAGAAAAAAGGGCATAATAAATATGACGGGCAGCATAAGCCGAAGCAAAGCATGGGGCTAAAAATTCAGTCGCTGCCTGAAAGTAAGGAGAAGAAAAATGAAAAAGTTGGTAACCTTTGCATTGTCTGCCGCTTGCGTCTGCGCGCTTGCGCTCGGTATTGCCGCCTGCGGAGACGATAACGACGATGCGCATACGCACAAACTTATGAAAGTTGATGCGGTAAGCGCGACCTTTTTTGAGAACGGCAACAGTGAGTATTATACCTGCGACTGCGGCAAATATTTTTCCGACAGCGAAGGCAAGAACGAAATACAAAAAGACTCTTGGGTGATTGCCGCCATCGGCACGACTGCCGACGCGTTCGATGCGTTTACCGTATATAATTCTAAGAGCACGAAGGGCACAAAAGGGATCGTCTGCGGCCTCGATACGGGTGCGAACGCGGGGCCTGCCACCTATTTCGGTGAAGCGGACAAAAACCTCGATTGGGACGGCAGCAAAACCACGATCGGTTTCAGTCTCGATCTTTCCGCGCTCGAAGAAAACGACTTTACGATCTGGGATCTTTCCTTTAATAAAAAGGAAGGAGACGAGTACAAAAACACCGCCGAATACGAACTTCGGTTCGGCATCGCAAAGACGGCAAACGGCTTTGTTGTCTGCGATCTGTTCGTTCCCGGCGTAACTTTCAATGCCGAAACCGACCTTGCAGAGATCCTCAAAAGCGACAAAACGTTCGATGAGTCCACCGTAAGCGTTTCGTTCGAAGCGGCTATCGACGACGACAACGTTTTGACCTATGCGATTACCGTCGCCGATGTGAAAATGGAAGGCGAAGGCACGTTTACCTGCGACGTGGTTGGGTTCCGTTCCCTGTGGAATGCGTACCTGAACAAGGACGGCGTAGAGGCGTATAACTTTACAAAGGTATAAAAAGGAAGGCTCTCCGCAAGGCATGCGGAGAGCCTTTTTTCAAACGAGAGAGGAGCCGCAAAGTGGCTCCTCTCTCGTTTTGTAAAATAAGCAATATGCAGTTACAGCCGCGGCACCTCTTCACCGCCGCCGAATATATACTGCGCTATTTTTACGTCGGCATTGGCGTCTTTGCAGTACCAGTCTGCGCCGATTTTTTTTGCATAAGCCTCGTTGAGCACGGCGCCTCCCACCATGATGCGGCAAGCGGGGCACTCCCTGTGCAGAAGGCGTATCGTCTCTTCCATGTTTGCAACAGTCGTTGTCATCAGAGCGGAAAGCCCGCAAAGTTTTATTTCCTGCTCGCGGCACACCCGGACGACCTCTTCGGGCGGCACATTTTTGCCGAGATCGATCACTTTATAGCCATAATTTTCGAGGACGGTCTTTACGATGTTCTTGCCGATGTCGTGGATATCTCCCTTTACCGTCGCGAGCACGATCTTGCCCTTTTCCGCGCCGGAACTGTCTCCCAAGCATTTTTTTACTTCGTCGAAACACAATTTTGCGCTCTCTGCCGCCGAAATGAGCTGCGGAAGGAACAGCACGCCTCTTTCGTAATCGTCTCCCACCGCATTGAGTGCGGGAATAAGGTAGTCGTCGATCAGGAATAGGGGAGGAACTGTCTGTAAGAGCGCTCTTGCACAGTCCGCCGCTTCGGGCAGCCCTTTTTGGATGCAATAGAAGATATCGCCGCTGCCGCCCTCCGTCTTTTCGGCTTTTGTACCCGAAACGCTCGTCTGTATCGTCAATGCGCCGTACTTTTCGGTATAAGCGGCGCAGTTTTTGTCTTTGCCCGTCAGCGCGTTGAACGCCGCCACCGCCTGCATGTTTTCGGGAACGTTGGGATTGACGATGGGCAGATCCAGCCCTGCGAACATCGCACCCGTCAAAAATGCCGTGTTTACGATCTGCCGGTTGGGCAGTCCGAAGGAGATGTTGCTCACGCCGAGCACCGTTTTGACACGATGCTTTTTCTTGATACGGCGTATCGCTTCCAGCGTTTCGTTTGCCTGCGCCTGTTCGGCGCTCACCGTCAGCGTCAGGCAGTCGATGAAAATATCCTCTTCGGGAATGCCATATGCCCCTGCGCGCGCAATGATTTTTTCGGCGATCTTGATCCGTTCCCTTGCCGTCTTAGGAATGCCTCGCTCGTCCATGGTCAGTCCTACGACCGCCGCGCCGTACTTTCGGGCGAGGGGGAGGATGGCGTCGAGCACTCTGTCTTCGCCGTTCACCGAATTGACGATGGCTTTGCCCGTATAGGCCCGCAGGGCCGCTTCGATCGCATCTGGCTTGCCGCAGTCGATTTGCAACGGCAGATCGCACACGCTCTGTACATGTTTGACAAGTTTGGTCAGCACCGCCTTTTCGTCTAATTCGGGCAGCCCCGCGTTCACGTCGAGGATGTCCGCGCCCGCCTCCGCCTGTTCGAGCGCCTGCGCTGTCACATAACCGTAATTGCCTTCATACAGCGCCGTTTTCATCGCTTTTTTGCCGGTAGGATTGATGCGTTCGCCGATGACGCGCACGCCGTCGATTTCCACGCACTTCGTCGCGGAACATACCGCCGAGCGGCGGCGATAGGGGGACGGCGCGGGGGACATCCGATCGGCCAAGGCGCGCAGTTTGCGGATATAGTCGGGCGTCGTGCCGCAGCAGCCGCCGATGATGCGTACGCCCGCTCGGAGCATTTCCTGACAGACGTCTGCAAATTCGTCCGCACTTACATTGTAGTTGAAATTTTCGTCGGGCAGGCCCGCGTTCGCCTGTACGACGACGGGCTTTTCTGTATTTTCCAATATAGTTTGTACGACGGGCAAAAGCTGTTTCGGCCCGAGCGAACAGTTCACGCCCACCGCGTCCGCGAGTGGAGAGGCGGTCAAGGCAAAGCAGTCTGCCCCGCACCCCGTAAACGTCCTGCCGTTTTGTTCGAAGGTCATCGAACAGAGGACGGGAAGATTTGTCGTCTCCCGTGCCGCCAGCAGGGCGGCTTTGAGTTCGGCAAGATCGGTCATCGTTTCAATTATGATCAGGTCGGCGCCCGCGCCCGCTTTCATCTGCCGTGCAAAGATCGCATACGCTTCGTCAAAGGTCAGGCTCCCCATCGGCTCGAGGAGCTGCCCGATCGGGCCGATATCCAGCGCGACGAATTTTCCTTTTGCCTCCCGCCGCGCAATTTCCACGGCGGCGCGGATGAGCTTATCGGAAAGATCGGCACTGCCCGCTTTTTTTTCGTTCGCGCCGAAGGTGTTCGCCGTTATGACATCCGCGCCCGCCTCCGCATACGCGCGGTGGATCTCCGCAATGATCTCGGGGCGCTCTATATTCAAAAGTTCGGGCACCGTGCCGATATGTTTCGCCTTTTTTTGCAGCATCGTGCCGAACGCGCCGTCGAACACGACGATCTTTTCTTTTAAAAAGGATAAAAAGTCCATTTTCAATCCTCCCTGCGGAAGGCGCATGTTTTATGGTAGCACCCGCCGCACTTGTGCGAACAGCCGTGCCCTTCCGTCCGCTTTTCGGGCGCGGGCGTATCCGTGATGCCGACGAGCGCCGTGATCGATTTTCTCGGCGTCAAAAGAAAGTTCTCATCGCAGCACAGCCCGATGCGCGTGTCCGTTTTTAAAATTTTGCACAGGTCTTTTTGCGCTTCGAGGGGGAAATCTCCGTATCCGCAGGAAAAGCGCGCGGTCAGCCGCCGTCCGCAGCTCTTTTCCAAGTCCTCGCAGATATCGTCGGCATAGCTCTCTACGGCGCAGGAGGCGGCGGTGTCGAACAAAAGGGCTTCCGCTGTGCTCTTGGCCGAAAGCCGCCAAAGCTCCCGCTCCGCGGCGGCGCCGATCGTCGCCGCCAGCAGATATACTTCGTTGCAGCCGGCCAAATGCCTCTTGATATCGTCGCCGGCAAGCGCGATCCCCGTATCTCCCAGCATGCATCCGCCGTGCAGGGGAAAGCGCATGACTACCGAGCGCGGCTCGGCGATCGCGAGGCAGCGTTTTGCCGCATCGTCCAATTTAGTTTGCAGCGCCTCGTCTACCTCTTGGCCTTTCCAGCCGAGGTAGCGCAAAAGTTCGTTTTTTTCTATTTCCATAAAGCTGCCTTGATTAATTTTTGTTGACTTCTGCCAAAATATGCGCGATTCTTTCCGTAATGCGCTCGGCAACGTAGGCATTGTTCATCACATACAGGTGAATGCCCCTGACGCCCGCCGAAAGCAAGTCCGCGATCTGCGAAACGGCGTAGGCGATGCCCGCCTCCATCAGCGCTTCCGGCTTATCGTAAAAGCGCGAGATCATGCGCGAAATGCCCGCAGGGATCTTTGCGCCCGATAGGGCGATGGTCCTGTCAACATGCGCTTTTTTGACGAGCGGCATGATGCCCGCCTGTACGGGAACGTCGATCCCCGCCAGCGCCAGCATATCGCGATAGCGGAAAAAGTCCTCGTTGTCGTAAAATAGCTGGGTATTGAGGTGTGTCACGCCCGCGTCCACCTTCTTTTTGAGGTTCCGGATATCCGTCAAAAGATCGGGGCTTTCGGGATGCCCTTCCGGGTAGCAGGCTCCCGCAATATCAAATTTTCCGCCTCCCCACTGCTTGATGAAGGCCGCCAGATCGGAAGCGTGCGCAAAGTCTTCCGATTCCTTCGCGCCCGCCACGCGATCGCCGCGCAGCGCCAGCACATTGTATATCTTATTGTCGGAAAGCTCGGCAAGCGTGCGCGACACGTCCGCCTTGGACGAGTTGATGCAGGTGATGTGTGCCAAAGGCTCGATGCCGTTCTTCTGCACGAGCTTTGCGATCTCCGCCGTGCGCGCGTTCCCCGTGCCGCCGGCGCTGCACGTCACCGAAATATAGTCGGGCGAAAGCGCGGCGAGCCTTTCGATCGTGTCCGCCACGGCAGAGACATCCGCCGTCGGCTTGGGCGGAAATATCTCGAAAGAGTAGATGGTGTTTTTCTTTTGAAACAAATCGGAAATGAGCATAACTTTTCTCCATCCCGCCGCAGGCGGGCGTTTTTATGAGAATATTATACACAATTTGTCGAAAATGCGCAAACGAATCGAACGAGGTAAAAAAAGCCGTTCTTAAAGGGATTTTACCCGCATAAATTAGAATATATCTCAGAAGCGGAGGAGAATCGTATGAGTGAAAGCATCGATTACGCAGAAATGCTCGAAATACCCGTCAGCACCCTCAACGTGGTAAAAAAGAAGGGCAGAAAGAAGAGGGAAGAGGATCTGAAAGAGCGCGTCGTGCGCGAAGTCAACGAACGCATGGAAGGGGAACAGCGCCCCGCCGCGGAAACGGACGCCGCCTTTGCGGAAGCTCCCGAAAGCGAGCGGATCGCCGTCAGCGAAGATGTGACCGACTATACGTCCGGCCAGCCCGAAAAGCCGCAGAAAAAGTTTTTTGACAGCGGCGTTCTGATCGCGGAATTTGCGATGGTCTGCGCCCTCGTCGCGCTCATTTTGCTGACCAATATCTTCATGCCGAACAGCGCCATCAACACTTTTTTTGCCGGACTGACCGCCACGGAAGAGACGGTGTATGAGGACGACCGCGTCTACTCCGAACTCACGCTCGGCAGCGTCGTTTCGGATGATATCGCCTGCACCGTGACGGACGGCGTGCTCACCTTCACGGGCGAATGCAGCGTCTATGCGCCGTACGGCGGCACAGTCGAAAGCGTCGCCGAAACGGACGGCGTCTATACCGTCGAAATCGAACACACGACCTCCTTTAGTTCCGTCATTTCCGGCCTTTCCGCCGTGTACTGGGCGGCAGGGGATTCCGTGTTTTCCACCATTCCCGTCGGCTACAGCGACGGGGCAAGCGAGGTAAGCGTCCGTATGTACGACGGCGGCTCCCTCATCAGCTCGTATTCCGTCAACGAGGAAAACGATATTGTCTGGAACGTGTAAGCGTTTTTGGAGCAAAATAAAGGGGCGGATGCGCTTTGCGGTTCATCCGCTCTTTCTGTTGTTCGGCGTCTATTATGCCGTCACGGGCAGGATCTTTCTCTTTCTCGTTTCCACCCTCGTCGCCGTCATGCACGAATGCGGCCATGCCTTTGCCGCCGCGCGTTACGGCTATCGGCTGGATAAAGTGGTGCTGATGCCCTACGGCGCCCTCATTTCGGGCGATATCGAGGGCATCGGGCTGAAAGAAGAAATCGTCGTAGCCCTCGCCGGGCCGTTCGTCAACGCGGTCACCGCCGTGCTGTTCGTGGCTCTGTGGTGGTTTTTCCCGGAAACGTATCCGTATACCGACGTCGCCGCCTATTCGAGCGCGGCGATCGCCGTCGTCAACCTGCTGCCGGCCTACCCCCTTGACGGCGGCCGCGTGCTCTATTGCGCCGTCGCCAAAAGCAAGGGGGAAAAGACCGCCGGCCGCGTCGCGCGCGGCATCGGGCTGTTTTTTGCCGCCGCATTGCTCGCTTTATTCGTATACGGGTGCTTTATTTCGGTCAATTTCACCATTTTATTTTTTTCGGCCTTTCTCTTTGCCGGGGCTTTGGGCGGCAGGGATAGGAGCTACCTGCGCATCCGAACCGACTATTCCCGCGAGATGAAAAAGGGGCTGGAAGTGCGCCGCATCGCCGTGCGGGAGGATACCGCCGTCAAAAAACTGCTCACCTTTATGCAGCGCGGAAAGTATGCCGAATTTATCGTCTATGACGGGAAGGGGGAATACCTCTGCGAACTTTCCGAGGAAGATTTTACAAAAATCCTCGAAAAGGCAGACCTGTACTCGCCCATAGGGGCATATATTTTACAAAATTGACTGGATTTTGTTCATTTTTTCATCTTTTTTTCACATTCACTTGCAAAGTGAACGTTTCTATGGTAAAATAATCAATAATAACATTTTTAACGCGTCATTATTTTTGCGGGCGGGGCGTATATTCGCCCTCCCTGCGGCAGGTTTATTATATATGCAAAAGAATATGTATTTCGACTTCTTCGGAGGCGACTGTTTTGCGGCCGTCACCGAGGGGGATAAGCTCGTCGAATTTCACATCGATTCGGCGAACGCCTTCGACATATCCGGCAATATATATCGCGGACGCGTCGTCAATGTGCTCGAAGGAATGCAGGCGGCATTTGTCGCCTTTGGTCAGACAAAAAACGGGTATCTCGCCGCGGGCGACATCCCTTCCGCGGAAGGGAAGGTTGAGGTCGTTTCCGACCTCAACCTAAAAGTCGGCGACGAGGTGATGGTACAGGTCTTAAAATCTCCCATCGGCACGAAGGGAGCGCGGCTGACCATGAATTTGTCGTTTGTCGGCAAACATCTCATCTATCTTCCCGGAACGCCGTTTTTGGGCGTTTCCCGCAAGATCGTCGACGAAGATGCGCGCGCAGGCCTTTTATCCCTCGCCGAAAAACTGCGCTTCGAAGGGGACGGGCTGATCATGCGCACCAACGCGCCGCACGCTGACCTGAAAACGCTCAAGACGGAAATAAAGTACCTGCGCAGCCTGTATTTGACGGCGCGCGCGGAATATGAAGAAGCCGCCGTGGGCGACCTCGTTTACCGCGATGCGGACGTGCACGTCCGCCTGCTGCGCGATTTCAATTTTTCTGAGATCGATAAGATCTATATCGGGTCGGAAACGGTGTACAGGCACGTCGTTTCCCTCATGAAGCAGGTCGGCAGAAGAAATATGCCCGTATTATATAAGGGCGAGCGAGAGATGTTCGACTATTTCGGGCTCGAACAGCAGGTCAACGAGATCCTCAGCCCACGCGTCGAACTGACCAACGGCGCCTATCTCATCTTCGATAAGACGGAGGCACTTACCGTCATCGACGTAAACACGGGCAAATATATCGGCAGTACGGGCAGTTTGGAAGATACCGTGTTTGCGACCAACCTGCTCGCCGCCAAAGAGGTCGCCCGCCAGGCGCGGCTGCGCAATTTGGGCGGCATCGTCGTCGTCGACTTTATCGATATGGAAACGGAGGCGCACCGCGCCGCCATAGTCGAAGCGCTGCGCGAAGAGCTCAAAAAAGATCGCGCCAAGTGCAACGTGTGCGAAACGAGCGGTTTAGGCTTAGTGCAGTTCACCCGCAAAAAATCGAAGGACGACAACACCGTCATGCTCAGCAAAGTTTGCCCTTATTGCAAGGGTTCCGGCACGGTGCTTTCGGATACCTATATCGCATTTAAAATTAAAATCGCTCTCAAAAATTGTTTTGCGAACGGGTATGAAAATGCCATCGTCGAACTGAATGCGGGCGTATTTGCGCAAATTTTGACTAAGCGGATGTTCGCGCATACCCTGCAAAACAGCTGGAAGGGAAAGCGCATTTATATGGTCCCGCACCGTACCTATCATGAAGAATATTTCACCGTTCGCGGCGATAACAGCAACGTGCTGCATTTGCCCGATACGGCAAAACTGCTCTATTAAAAAGTTTGTTGACGGGCGTCTCCGCTATGGAGACGCCCGTCGGCGCGTTTATTCGTATAAAGCCTCAGCGGAGGGAAAAAGAAAACCTCATCCACCGCAGGCGGTCCCCCTTCCCCTGAAAGGGGAAGGCAAAAAGGATGGTGTTCTTCCGCTGTAAGGAGATGTTTGGGAAGAACGTCCTTCCGTAGACGGGAAAGCAGGGGGAACGTCCTTCCGCTGTTTGGGAAGGTGAAAGAAAAATCTTTATCACAGCCTTCCCCCGTTGGGGGAGGGTGCCCGAAGGGCGGATGAGGGCAAAATTACAGATCCCCCGCCTGTTTTGTATAAAACAGGCGGGGGATCGCTTTTCAATAATCCGTTCTGCCTAACAGAAAATCTGCAGTTACCTCGAAATAATCGCAGATCTTGACGATCATGCCGATATTCGGCTCGATTTGTTCAAGTTCATATCTGCTGATATCTTTTTGTGTTACACCTAATATTTCCGCCAATGCACGTTGTGAAAGTTTCTTTTCGTATCGCAATTCTCGCAATCTTTGTCCGTACATTTCCAACACTCTGCTTTTTTCTTAAAAATACCCTAAAATTGACTAAAATTCTTGACTAAGTCAAAAATTGCCTATAAAATAGAGTGTATAAAATATACAAAAATATAAGGAGAAGAGAATGTTAGAGGAAATAGTGAGGGCACTCTGTCCCAAGGAGTCGAAATCGGTCAGACAGAAAAGGATAGAAAGAGAAAATGCCGTGTTCGCCCCGCTCGAACATGCCGAAGAATTTAAAGAGGTCAAACAGTCTTTAGAGGGGCTGTTTTTGTACGAGCGTTGGAACGGCATTGAACTGGCGCAAGCCTTTTTTGAATACGGGCTGCAGCTGGGCATCGACGCCGCCTATAGGGGCAAAAGCATCGATTATGCCGTGCGCGAAGGTAAGCTGTACATCGGGGAAAAGTTGGTCGCCGGCGAAGATTATGAAAAAAACCGCATTGCGATCATGTACGACAGCCGAACGATCAACCCAAAAGTCCGCGCGGCGGTCAAAAAGGCGGGCGGCGATTATGTACAATATGTCCTTTTATGGAAACAGCGCGACGAAGAGCACAAGGCGCATGCCTTTTATGCGCTGCATAAAGGGATAGAGACGGGAAGGGAACTTGCCTTAGCGGCAAAAGAGATGGTGCTTGGCGCGGAAGAGCGAGAGGATAATCTGTAAAGGCGGGCTTTTTATAGCCCTTTATGCGGAAATGCGGAGGGGGAAAAGGCACCTCATCCACCGCAAGCGGTCCCCCTTCCCCTGAAGGGGAAGGCAAGGGAGGAGGATCGTGTTCTTTCCCTGAAAGGGAAAGGCAGGAGGGGGATAGCGTTTTGCCGCTGATCGGGGAAAGCGGGAGGAACGTCCTTCCGCTGTTTGGGAAGGTGAAAGAAAAATCTTTATCACAGCCTTCCCCCGTCGGGGGAAGGTGCCCGAAGGGCGGATGAGGGGACAACAAAATCCAAAAAAATCAAGAGAGCAGGACGGGATGCCCCGTCCTGCTCTCTTGGTTCTATTATCTTGCTGGATCCCATAGGATCCGTGTAAAATATAGCAAATTTATTTGGCGTTTACGCCGTCCGGCGTAAAGATATAAATATCCTTTTCCAGCTCTGCCATGCCGCCGCCCAAAGCGTAAATCGCGCCGCTCAAAATATCCGTCACGCGCATTGCGGTCGCTGCGCTCAACTCGTTCACATATACGATCACCGTCAGCTTATCTTTCAGGCGGTCGATGATCTCTTCCACGTCCGCAAAGGAACGCGGATGTCTGAGCTGCATAGGATGCGCGCCTTCCGGCTTTTCGAAGGGTTGCTTTTCGGGGAGTTCGCGTTCGCCCGGTATGGGGCGGCGCTTGATGTTTTTTCCGTCACCCTTTTGTTTGAAGAATTCGAACTTCCCCATAAATCGGCCGCGGCGTTGCCGCGCGAGCACCCCCTTTGCCTTGCGGCGTCTTGACGATATCTATTTTATCACAAAATTTGCGTTCGCACAAGTATATTGGCGCATTTTTTCCGCATGCTCTGCGACAAATTCGGTCAAATTGACGATTTTTCATAGAAATTTTTCAGTTTTGGGCATCCGGCGCGAGATAATGCCGCGGGCCGAACAGCGAAGTTCCCAAGCGGATCATATTGCTGCCGTTTTCCGCGCACAGCTTCCAGTCTCCGCTCATGCCCATGGACAGGTGTTCGATATCCGCGTCCTCGCGGCGCAGGCCGTCGTATAGGGCGCGCATTTTGCGGCAAAGCTTTTTCAGCATCGCCTCGTCGCCCGAAAGGGGAAGCATCGCCATCAGTCCCTTGAGTGCATATCCGGCTGCTCAGGGACATTGACATCTCCTGCGTCAACAAAATATACGTCGGTTCGTCCACCGTATACAAGCGTATCGAAAAGATGTTCAAAAAGGCCAATCAGAAGAACAAACTGATCCTGTACGACGGACCGAGAGATGTTCGACGCATTCGGGCTGGAGTAGCGGGGAAAGAATTTGAACATTTTTCAAGCCCTCTATTGCCGCGTTTGTTTCATCAAGCCGCACCTGCTCGATGGTTTTTTCAACGCCAAAATTCAGATAGGTTACTATTTCATTGTCATAGACATAGACCATAAACACAAGGTTACATGATCCCGCACAAAACTTTTCACGGAGAACATTTTACCGTGCGCGGAGATAACAATTCCGTACTGACTTTGTCCGATACGGCGCAACTTTTCTATTAAAAAAATAAAACGATAAATGGGGCGCCCCGTTTTGCAACCGCAGGTTGCGCAAATCCGTCAACGCAGGGCGGTTGAAATTTTCGGCGGTGTATGATATGATATTTGCGGGAGGAAAAAGAACATGAATGAAATTCTTGGTAAGATCCGATACGAAGCCAAACTTTCGCAGGAGAAATTTGCCGAGCTGATCGGCGTTTCTCGGCAGGCGGTACAAAAATGGGAGAGCGGCGCCGCGTTCCCCGACCTCGAACACCTGATCAGAATATCCGAAAAATTCGGCGTATCTCTCGACGCGCTCGTGTTCGGCGGC
>CAJFGA010000026.1 GCA_904374385.1 uncultured Clostridia bacterium
TGGCCGCCGTCGAAGGGAGAATCGGAAAACGGCAGGCAGGCATATTTGCCGGCGGGGCAGGGAGAAAGAAATTTATCGTAACTCTCTTCGCTGATGCCGTCTTCGGAATTTTTCAGTTCCCAAAGCTGTAAAAACATGGCGGTGAAATTCTGCGCCGCGCGGCCGCGCACCATCACGCCCGTATCTTTCCAGTGCCCGTGCAGCTCGATCTCGTTGGTGTATTCGTCGGCGATATTGATGCCGCCCGTAAAAGCCGTGACGCCGTCGATGACGACGATTTTTCGGTGCGTGCGGTTATTTTGCGCGACGTCGAGCACGGGGCGAAAGCGGTTGAAGCACAGGCAACGGATGCCTTCCTTTTCAAGTTTGGATGCGAAGTCGGCCGGAATGCCGAGGAGGGAGCCGATGTCGTCGTAAATGATGCGCACATCTACTCCGTTTGCGACCTTTTCGCGCAAAATTTTGTGTACGCGATTCCAAAATTTTCCGTAAGAGATGATAAAATATTCCATGAAGATAAACTTCTGCGCTTTGGCAAGTTCCTCTTCCAAGTGTCTGGCATACTCTTCTCCGGAAGGAAAATATTTATATTCATAGCAGTCGGTAGCGGGCATGGCGCTCTCTTTGCGCACAAACTCTGCGCATTGCAGGGGAAACCCGTCCATACGCAAAAATTTTTCATCTGCCTCCGGCTGTCGTTTGTACATTTTCATGATCTCAGGCAGTTCGTGCATGAGCCGCTTTTTCAGCTTGCGGCGAGGGTTTTTGCGCCGGCGGAAGATGAGATATAAAAAGGCGCCGACGGGCGGGAAAAGCAGGATAGGCACGATCCAGGCGATCTTGTACTCCGCATTCATTTCGGAATTGATGATGTACAGGATAAGGATAACGTCGACGATTGCCAAAACAATACTGACATAAGTGCCCACCGTCGGAAACCACATGGAAAGCCAGATCAGCGTCGCCGGAACGATGGCGATCTCCAACAGGAGCAAGAGCGCCACGATAAAGAATTTACTGGTGAGAAGCTTGAAAAATTTACGCATATGATACCTTGAATACGGCAAAGAGCGCCGCAGCGTGCGGCGCCCGTATCACATCATGTTCAGGATAACGGGGGGAACCCGGTTTTCCTTTTCGAGCAATTCCGCCCGTGCAGCGAACAGGGCGGCTATATCGGACGCGCTTTTTTCTTCCGCGATCAGCGGCGCAAAGTCCACCGCCTTGTTGACGAGCAGGTTGATCGCCGCAGCGCTTTGGCCGCCTTCGTTTGAAACGCCCGTCAGGGTAAGTTTTTTATCCAAAGCGGGCTTTAGGTGCACATTCATTTCCGGAAATTCCATGCCCGCGAAGATTACCTTGCCGCGCGGGGCGGTGATGGTGAAGGGAAGGGCTGCGGAGATCCCGCTGAAAGAGGTGTACACGCACCCTTCCGCCATTCTGCCGCCCGTGATCTCGGAAAGCCCGGAAAGGAGATTTTCATCCGCTTTCAAAGTATAGTAGATGCCGCATTTTGCCGCGGCGGCGAGTCTCGCTTCGTCCGTATCGATCAAAATGGGCACCGCTTGGCGGTAGATGAGCAACTGAGAAAGAATGTTGCCCGTTTCGCCCGCGCCGATGATCGCCACATGCGTCCCTTTGGGGGCGTCCAATTTGTCTACGATGTTTTCGCAGAGGGAAATAATGCCTGCATAGAGGGCTGCATCCTCGCTGACGGAAGAAGGAAGGGGGGAGAGGTTCGCCTCTTCCGTGACGATAAAATCGCGCAGGAACCCGTCTTTATCGATGCCGGCGATCTTGGGCGAAAGGCAGTTCGAGCCGTTCCCTTTTCGGCATTCGGCGCATTCCCCGCAGGGCGCGACGCCGTCCAGGAATACGCGCGTATTCTTTTCGACCTTTATGCATTCGCTGCCCGTTTCCGCAACGACGCCCACCGCGTACATGCCCGGCACATGCGGATAATGTATATCCGAAGCGCCCGTATATGCGCGTATTTCCGGATAGGCGAGCAGGACTTTGGTGATTTTGACCTTTGCCTGCGTCGGCGAAGCGATATTGTCCGGCCGTTCTTCTTCCGCGAAAATTTTCGGGGAAAGGAGCTTCCAAACTTTCATGGCATCCTCTCAAATATTTTGTTACTGTAAATTATATAGCAATCCTTTCGATTTTGCAAGTAAATTGCGCACAAAAACCGCGCGAAGTGCGTGCGGCAAAGGGCCCCCGCGTACATTTTTTTCGCGCTTTTTTAAGTTTGTGCTTTTTCGGTAAAAATTTTTCGCAATGCGGGCAAATAACGTTTGACTTGCGCGCCAAAATGATATATAATAAATCAGCATTGAAAGAAAGTACGCATAGAGAGGTGAAAGAATGAAACCCGATATACATCCCGACTATCACGAGGTCACCGTGACTTGCGCGTGCGGCGCTACGTTCAAGACGGGCACGACGAAAAAGGGCGACGTCCTTAAAGTGGATATTTGCAGCAAATGCCATCCCTTTTTCACCGGCAGGCAGAAACTCGTTGACACAGGCGGCAGAGTCGATAAGTTCAAAAAAAGATACGGAATTTAGTTTTTGTGTTTTCAGCTCTAAGCGCTTGCTTGGGGCTGATTTTCTTTTTTTGCATTGACCGCGCAATGATCAATTCGGAGTATTCAATGAGTAAAGAAAAAAGCAAAAAGCAGGACAATCGTACTTATATCGGCGGCCAGGCGGTATTGGAGGGGGTCATGATGCGCGGAAAAACGGCGTATGCGACCGCCGTGCGCGACCCCGAAGGGAATATTCAAGTGGAGAGCCGCCGGCTCAATTTGTCAAAGGGAAGGAGGATCGTCGGCAAGATCCCCCTCGTGCGGGGCGTGGTCAGCTTCGTGTCTTCCCTCGTCACGGGGTCTAAGATCCTCATGCGCAGCGCGGAAGTGTACGGAGACGAAGCGGAGCCCTCTAAATTTGAAAAATGGTGCGATGAAAAGCTGCATCTCAACATTATGTCGGCTGTGTCGTTCATCGCAACGCTGTTGGGCGTGGTCTTGGCGGTAGGGCTGTTCATCGTACTGCCCATGGTGCTCGTCAATCTGCTCGCCGATTCGGGCAGCTGGCTGGTTCCGAGGAGCATAGGCTATAACTTGCTGCAGGGGCTTTTCCGCCTGATCATTTTTATTCTGTATATCGTTGCCATCACGGCGATGAAGGATATCCGCCGCGTTTTTATGTATCACGGGGCAGAACATAAGACCATTACCTGTTTTGAAAAGGGGATGGAGCTGACGCCCGAGAACGCAAAGACCTGCTCGCGCATCCATGACCGCTGCGGCACGACCTTTCTGTTTCTCGTCATGGCGATCAGCATCGTCGTCTTTTCCGTCATAAATTGGGTATGCGATGCATATCTCGATATATTCCATTACGGAAGAGTGTTGAATTTTCTCATCGAATTTGCCATAAAAATACTCTTTTTGCCGTTGGTGGCGGGCATTTCGTACGAAGTGCTTAAATTGCTCGCCAAATCGCAGAGCAAAATCCTTCTCCCGATCAAAGCGCCGGGATTTGCTCTGCAGAAGCTGACCACGCGCGAGCCGTCCGAAGATATGCTCGAAGTTGCGATTGCGGCCTTTCAAAAGGTATACGATATGGACGCGGATCCTTCCGTGCCGGAAACCGATTTCGTCGTTTCAAAATCCGTTAAAAAATATACGGAGGAACTCAAGGCGATCTTTGCGGAAAAGGGGATCGACGAGAGCGACGCGGAGTGGCTTGTCGCCGTAAAGTCGGGCGTCGCGCGCAGTGAATTGGCCTCTGCCGACAAGATGCTCGTGCCCAGCCAAGTGCGCGAGATGGACGAAATTGCCGGCGTGCGCATGACGGGCAAGCCGCTGTGGTATATCCTCGGCAGTACGAATTTTTACGGGTATGAGATCAAGGTGGACGAACGAGTGCTCATTCCCCGCCCCGAAACGGAACTTTTGACCGAAATGGCGATCCGCTCCTTAGAGGAAGGAGATAAGGTTCTCGATCTTTGTACGGGCAGCGGATGTATTGCCGTCGCAATCGCGAAAGAGGCGGCAAAACAGGGAAAAAGCGTGACCGTTACCGCCGCAGATATCAGCGCGGGCGCGATCTCCGTGGCGGAAGTGAACGCCAAAGCAAACGGCGCCGATATCAAATTTGTGCAGAGCGATTTTTTGGCGAACGTGCGCGGCAAATTTAATATGATCGTGTGCAATCCGCCCTACATCAAGAGCGGCGACATCGACGCATTGCAGAGCGAAGTGAAGGATTTTGAACCACTTTCGGCGCTGGACGGCGGGGAGGACGGGTTAGATTTTTACAGGCGCCTTGCCAAGGACGTGCCGAAAAAGCTCGTTCGGGGCGGCGCGCTGCTCATGGAATGCGGACAGGGACAGGCGCAGGAGATCGTCAAACTTTTCAAAAAATTCGATTATACCATCATTTCCCGCGATTACAGCGATGTGGAAAGGTTCGTGCGCGCCGTGCTGTGAAAGTGCGCATCCCGGCGGCAGCGGCGCGGAGAGGCGCGCGCTTTGCGGGTACCGTTCATAAATTTTTGACATGTTAAAAAAATTAGACGATATTTTAGAAAAATACAATAAACTTTCCGAAGAAATGGCGGATCCCGCCGTCATCTCTCAGCCGGAAAAGTGGACGCAGTGCGCCAAGGAACATGCGGAGCTTGCCGAAACGGCGGAAAAGTATCTCGAATACAAGCGGGTGGAAAAGGAGATGAACGACGACTTTGCCGCCGCGGAGACGGAAGAGGATCGCGAAATGAAAGACCTTTTGACCCAAGAGGGATATGCTTGCAAGGAAAAGCTCGCCGCGATCCATGACGAACTGCGCATTCTGCTTCTTCCCAAGGATAAGAACGACGACAGGAGCGTCGTGATGGAGATCCGCGGCGGAGCGGGGGGAGATGAAGCGAGCCTGTTTGCCGCCGACCTATATAACATGTACTGCCGCTATGCGGAGACGATGCGGTGGAAAACGGAGATCATCGACGTCAGCGAAACGGAATTGGGCGGCATGAAAGAAGTGGTGTTTACCGTATCGGGCAAGGGCGTATACAGCAAACTCAAATACGAGAGCGGCGTCCACCGCGTGCAGCGTGTTCCCGAAACGGAGTCGCAGGGGCGCGTACACACTTCGACGGTCACGGTGGCCGTGCTTCCGGAGCCGGAGGATGTAGAAGTAGAGATCAACGAAAAGGATCTAAAGATCGATACCTACCGTTCGGGCGGGGCGGGCGGCCAGCATATCAACAAGACGGAAAGCTGTATCCGCATTACGCACCTTCCGACGGGGATCGTCGTGACCTGTCAGGACGAACGCTCGCAGATCAAGAACCGCGAAAAGGCGATGAAGGTCTTAAAGAGCCGCCTGTACGATTATTATAACACCAAATATCAGAGCGACTATGCGGAAAACAGAAAGAGCCAGGTCGGCACGGGCGATCGCAGCGAGCGTATCCGCACCTATAATTTCCCGCAGAACCGCGTGACCGATCATCGCATCGGCCTGACGCTGTACTCCCTCGACTCTTTTATGATGGGCGATATCGGCGAGATGCTCGAAGGCCTTGCCATTGCCGAGAGAGAAGCGCTGCTCTCCTCTGAAGAAGAGTAGCCGCTCGCGGGCCCTTTGCCGGGCGGGCGCCGGCGCCATCCCAATGAAAAAATTTTTACGAGGTATATATCTATGAGCAGTACGACAAAGAGAATTTCTTCCATCTCTCCCTCCCTTACCCTTGCCATCACCGCGAAAGCTAAGGCGATGAAGGCGGAGGGGAAGTCCGTCATCGGCTTCGGCGCGGGCGAACCGGATTTCAATACGCCGCAGCACATCATCGATGCCGCCAAAGACGCCCTTGATAAGGGGTACACCAAATACACGCCTTCCTCCGGCTTGCCGGCGCTGCGCAAAAAGATCGCGGAAAAATTCAAAGAGGAGCAGGGGCTCGACTACGACCCGTCTCAGATCATCGTCTCTTCGGGCGCGAAACACTCTATCTTCAATGCGATGTTTGCCCTCGTCGAGGACGGGGACGAAGTCATCATTCCCGCGCCTTATTGGCTCACCTATCCGGAGGTCGTCAAGGTTTGCGGCGGCAAGAGCGTGTTTGTAGAGGGAAGAAAGGAGAATCATTTCAAGATCGCCCCGGAAGATCTCAAAAAAGCGATCACGCCCAAGACGAAATTGCTCATTTTCAATTCGCCCTCCAATCCCACGGGGGCAGTCTATACAGAAGAGGAGATCCGCGCCATCGGCAAAGTGGTCGAAGAGGCGGGTATTTGGGTGATCTCCGACGAGATCTATTCCAAACTGATCTATGACGGCGTACAGCATTTTTCCATTGCCCGCGTAAGCGAAAAGGTCAAAGAGCACACCGTCATCGTGGACGGCGTTTCCAAGACATATGCGATGACCGGCTGGCGTATCGGCTGGCTGGCGGCGCCCAAGGAGGTTGCCAAGGCGATCGACTCTTTCCAGAGCCATGCGACGAGCAATCCGACGAGTATTTCGCAGTATGCGGCGCTGGCGGCGCTGAACGGAAGCGAGGAAGAGCTGATCAAAATGCGCGACATCTTCAACGACAGGAGAAAGTTCATGATCGAGCGCATCCGCAGCATCGACGGGCTGGACTGTATCGAACCGGACGGCGCGTTCTACATCATGCTGATCGTGGACAGGCTGTACGGCAAGCGGTATAACGGCAGGAAGATCAACGGGTCGCTGGATATTGCGGACATGCTGCTCGAAAAGGGCGTCGCGGTGGTGCCCGGGATCGCCTTCGGCGACGATGAATGCGTGCGCCTCTCTTATGCCATTTCCAAGGAGGATATCGCCGAGGGGCTGGATCGCATCGAGGCTTTCGTCAAGGAGGTCTTTTAAGCGTGATTTATTTTGACAAGAGCAAAAATTTATTGGAAGAAGATAAATATCACTATCAGCTGCAGGACGTAAAGGAACCGGAACTGTTCCGCGACCTGTACCCTTACGACGAGATCCCCAAGGTCGTTTTCAATTACAGGAACGTGCCGATGGATATGCCTTCGGAAATTTGGATCACGGACACGACCTTCCGCGACGGCCAGCAGTCCACATCGCCGTTCACGGTCAAACAGATCGTCGATATCTTTAAGCTGATGTCGCGCCTCGGCGGGCCGAAAGGCATTGTCCGCCAGAGCGAATTTTTCCTGTACAGCGAAAAGGACCGCCGCGCGCTCAAAGAGTGTCAGGATCTGGGGCTCGCATTCCCCGAAATCACGACATGGATCCGCGCGAACGAAAAGGATTTTGAATTGGTCAAGGACGCGGGCGTCGCCGAAACGGGTATCCTCGTGAGCTGTTCGGATTATCATATCTTCAAAAAGATGAATTTGACCCGTGCGCAGGCGATGGATAAATATCTCGGCATCGTCAAGAGCGCGCTTTCGCACGGCATTAAGCCGCGCTGCCATTTTGAAGACATCACCCGCGCCGATTTTTACGGCTTTGTAGTGCCGTTTGCGAATGAATTGATGAAACTTTCGCGCGAGAGCGGCATTCCCATCAAGATCCGCATGTGCGATACGATGGGCTTCGGGGTCAATTATCCGGGCACCTCTCTTCCCCGCAGCGTGCAGGGAATCGTGTACGGGCTGCATCACCATGCGGAAGTGCCCAGCGAATTGCTCGAATGGCACGGCCACAATGATTTTTATAAGGTGGTCACCAATGCGGCGACGGCATGGCTGTACGGCGCGAGTGCGGTCAACTGTTCCCTCTTGGGCATCGGCGAACGTACGGGGAACTGTCCGCTCGAAGCGATGGCGATCGAATACGCATCACTGCGCGGCACGGCGGACGGCATGGATTTTACCGCCATCACAGATATTGCGAGCTATTTTGAATCGGAGCTCGGCTACATCATTCCGCCCGACACCCCCTTTGTGGGCAGGGCGTTCAATTCCACCCGCGCGGGCATCCATGCGGACGGCATGCTCAAAGATCCGGAGATCTACAATATTTTCGATACGGAAAAGATACTCAACCGCCCGGCGCGCGTTTCCATCAACAATGCGAGCGGGCTTGCGGGCATCGCCTATTGGATCAACGATTATTACTATCTGCCCGAGGATCACAAGATCGACAAGAAAGATGCGCTCGTCGTCAAGATGAAGGAGATCGTAGACGAAGAGTATGCACAGGGCCGCAACAGTGTGCTCGGCGACGACGAATTAGATAACATGATCCGCGCGATCGACAGGGATCGGCATAGAGAATTCGTCGCTTTCGGCAGGGTGAGAAAGGGAAAGGAGTGATCTGCGGGCCGCTTTCACAGGGCTTTTGCAAAATATTTCAAAATTTTCGAAAAAATTTTCGAAAACCTATTGAAAGAATTCGAAAAATAGTTTAAAATAGAAGCACAAGAAAATTCGACGGAGGTTTCCATGATCAAAGTAATTTACGGCCCCAAAGGCACGGGCAAGACGAAAATCATCATCGACGAGGCAAACGGCAAAGTTGCGTCCGCGAAGGGCCACATGATCTTTATCACCAACACCAAACGTTATATGTATGACCTGCACAGAGATATCCGTCTGATCGATACGAAAGATTACGACATCGCGGGGGAAGAGGCGCTGATCGGTTTTATCAAGGGCGCAGTCGCCGCGAACAACGACAACGAATATCTGTTTATCGACGGTGCGGCGCGCATCGCCGGAAAGGACATTAAAGACATGGCGGAATTTTATTACATGCTCGACAAGCTGTCTGAGACGAATAACCTGTCGATCTATGTGACCTGCAGCTGTTCCAAGGAAGAGCTGCCCGACTTTGTCAAAAAATACATTTGATCGGATAAATGCGTGCGCCCTCCCTCGCAACGAGGGAGGGCGCAGGATTGATGGGCATTTCCGTATCTTTCGCATATTTTGCCGCATCAGGCAGGAGGACTTATGAAATTTATCAGCACCAGGGGGAATGAGACGGCAACGGGTGCACAGGCGATCGCGCACGGCATTGCGTCCGACGGCGGGCTTTTCGTGCCCGAAATTTTTCCCGCCGTCACGCAGCAGGAACTTACGGAGATGCTTTCCATGAGTTATGCCGAACGCGCGGCGACGGTGCTCCATAAATATTTGGACGAGTATGACTTCGAAGAGCTGAAAGCCGCTTGCGAAAAGGCTTACGCACAGTTCGACGAAGGGGACGCCGCACCCTTGGTCAAGATCGATTCGTCCCTCTATATGCTCGAGCTTTTTCACGGGCCGACGTGTGCGTTCAAAGATTTGGCGCTCACGCTCCTTCCGTATCTGCTTCGAAAGGGGTGCGACATCTGCGGCATCAAAGAGGATGTGCTCATTCTCGTAGCGACCAGCGGCGATACGGGCAAGGCCGCTTTGGAAGGGTTTAAAAATGCGCCCGGCATCCGCATCATGGTCTTTTACCCCAACGACGGCGTCAGCAAGATGCAAAAATTGCAGATGGCTACGCAGGAAGGGGACAACGTTGCGGTCGTCGCCGTGCGCAGCAACTTTGACGACTGCCAGAGTGCCGTCAAGACCATCTTTACGAGCGAAGAATGCAAGGAAGAATTATTGCAGAGGGGATATATCCTCTCTTCGGCGAACTCGATCAATTTCGGCAGGCTCGCCCCGCAGATCGCCTATTATTTTTCGGCATATCTCGACTTGGTTTCTTCCGGTCAGATCAAGATGGGAGATAAGGTGAATTTTGCGGTGCCGACGGGCAATTTCGGCAATATCCTTGCGGCATATTATGCGATGCGCATGGGGCTGCCGGTGGGCAGGCTCGTCTGCGCGTCCAATAAAAACAATATTTTGACGGACTTCATCCGTACCGGCGTATACGACAAGCGGAGGGAGTTTTATAAGACGATGTCTCCCTCGATGGATATCCTTATTTCCAGCAATTTGGAAAGGCTGCTCTTCGAACTTGCCGACAGGAATGCCGTGCGCGTCAAATTGCGCATGGACAAGCTGAAAGAGCAGGGCGTGTACGAGATCTACGACGAGGAAAAAGAGGCATTGCAGCGGCTGTTTTACGCAGACTTTTGCGGAGAGGACGAGACGGTGGAGACCATCTATGAATTCTTCGAAGAGTATCAGTATCCGATGGATACGCATACCGCCTGCGCCATGTATGCTGCGGCAAACTATATGGAAAAGGAAAAAGATCACGATACGCCGATGGTCGTCGTGTCTACGGCGAGCCCGTATAAATTCCCGCAGGATGTGATGTATGCGCTGACGGGCAACGACATTAAGGATAGCTTTAAGGCGATCAAACATCTCAATTTGACCACGGCGATGAAAGTGCCCAAGAACCTTGCGGGGCTGCGCGACAAGAAGGTGCGCTTCGATATCGTTGCCGATAAGGATAAGCTGTACGCCGAAGTGCTTAAATTTGCGGAAAAGAAATAGGCGGGCCCTTTGCGAAAGGGCGGCTTGCGACGACAAAAATCAATAGACAAATTTTGTTTTGTGCAGCCGATTTATATCGGCTGCAACAACAGTCCGCCGGCGCGGGGAAAGAGTCGGCGGGCTGTTATTTTTTCGGCTTTTGAAATTTTTTGGATAGACAGCGGCAGATTTTTTCCGTTCTATGCAAAAAAGGCGGAAAAAGGGCAGACGACCCGCCGTTCACCGTTAAAAAACAGTGAAAAATGCGTCGAATTTGGTGAATTTTGGATCATATCGGCGGTCAGCCGTTTGCTTTTTAAATAGTATTGTGTTATACTTGTTTATAGCTTGGAATGAACAGCAGGAGGGTGCAGGGAGAGGTTATGACGGAAGAAGGGAAAAAGAAATTGTTTTCCGCCGTGCAGCCGAGCGGCGCGGTGACGATCGGCAACTATATCGGGGCGATCAAGAATTTTGTCACCTTGCAGGATGAATACGACTGCATTTATGCCGTCGCCGACCTGCACGCCATTACGGTGCGCCAGGATCCCGCGGCGCTCCGCCGCAACACGCTCGAACTGATGGCGCTGTTTATTGCCTGCGGGATCGATCCGAATAAGTGTATCTTGTTCGTGCAGTCGCATGTGCCCGCGCACTGCGAACTCACCTGGGTGCTCAATACGATCGCCTATCCGGGCGAACTTTCCCGCATGACGCAATTTAAGGATAAAAGCGCAAAGCATGCCGAAAACGTAAATATGGGGCTGATGGACTACCCCGTGCTGATGGCTTCGGATATCCTTTTGTATCAGGCAGCGCTCGTGCCTGTCGGGGCGGACCAGAAGCAGCACCTCGAACTTACGCGCGACCTGGCGATCCGCTTCAATAATCGCTATAGCGGCACGTTTACCGTGCCCGAAGGGTATATTCCCAAGGGCAACGGGGCACGCATCATGAGCCTTGCCGATCCGTCGCGCAAGATGAGCAAATCGGACGATAATCCGAATGCATTTATCACCATGTCGGACGATCGCGATACGATCATCCGCAAATGCAAACGCGCCGTTACGGACAGCGGCAATGAAGTGCGCTTTGCCGAAGATAAACCGGGCGTTTCCAACCTCATTGCGATCTATACCGCCTTTACGGGCAAAACGATCGAAGAGACGGAGCGGGAATTTGCCGGAAAAGGGTACGGCGATTTCAAACTCGCCGTAGGAGAAGCCGTTGCGGATGCGCTTGCACCCGTGCAGGCGGAAAAGGCGCGGCTGTGCAAGGATAAGGGGTATTTGAATCAGGTCATGAAGGAGGGTGCGGAAGCGGCATCGCGCATCGCGCGCAAGACCCTCTCGAAAGTGTATAGAAAGGTCGGTTTCTATCAGGGAGAATAGAGATGTTCGGATATATTCAGCCGGATATTCCGTATATGTACGTCAAGGACGGCATGCTCTATAAGGCGCTTTACTGCGGGCTGTGCAAGAGCATCGGCGGATGCTGCGGGCAGGCGGCGCGCCTCGGTCTTTCCTATGATATGACATTTTTGTCCGCGCTGTTGCACAATATAAAGAATACGGACGTGAAGGTGGAGAGCCGCCGCTGTGCCGTACATCCCTTTGTCAAACGGCCGATCGCCGAGGACGACGAGATCACGCGGACGGTCGCCTGCCTCAACACGATGCTCACTTACTACAAACTGTCTGACGACGTGGAAGACGAGCACAAGGGGAAAGTAGCGCGTTCCTTTTTCAAAAAGGGATTCCGCCGCGCCAAAAAGCTGCATCCGCAGGGAGCAGAAATCATTAAGAGACACATGGAATCGCTTGCGGCGCTCGAAAAGGCGGAGTGCGCCAGCCTCGATATGGCTGCCGATCCCTTCGGCTTGGCGATCGCCGACCTTTCCGATTATTGTTTGGGAGAGAGCGCGACAGAGCATACCCGCACTTTGTTTTATGCGATCGGAAAATGGGTTTATCTCATAGACGCCTTGGACGACTATGACAAAGATATAAAGAAGCACAATTATAATCCTTTTTACTGCGCTTTCCGCGAGCGGACAAAAGAGGAAATGCTGGAAAAGAACGGAGAGGAAGTCGATTTCGTATTTAAGAGTGTTTTTGCGGAATGTGCGGAAAGTTTGCAAAAGATACACTTTTATTTCAATCACGATTTGACGGACAACATCATCCTGCGGGGCATGCCCGCGGCGACGAAGCGCGTGCGCTGCGGCTGTCATAAGAAAGTCAAGCCGACAAAAATCAAACTCAGATA
This sequence comes from uncultured Clostridia bacterium, assembly GCA_904374385.1. GTDB lineage: Bacteria > Bacillota > Clostridia > Christensenellales > Borkfalkiaceae > Borkfalkia. The sequence goes on from CAJFGA010000026.1 coordinate 12,693, forward strand.
GGCATTTGCCGGAGAAAAGGAATGAATAAAAAATATTATGATCTTTTGGGCGTAACCGAAGAGATGAGCGACGAGCAGATCGCCGAAAGATACGAGCAGCTGAAAAAGAAATATTCGGAAGATCGCTTCCTGGAAGGCGAAGCCGGCAACGAAGCCGCAAAAATGCTCAATAAGATCGACGTCGCTTACAATGAGATCATGACGGAGCGCCGTGAAAACCGCTCTGCAGGCAACAGCAATTCTTCCTATACGCAGGTAGACCAGCTCATCCGCGACGGCAAATTTGCCGAGGCGCAGGCGGCGCTGGACGAATTTAACGAGCGCCCCGCGGAATGGCATTATCTGCAATCCGTCGTCTTTTATCGGAAAAATTGGATGAACGAGAGCAAAAAACAGCTCGAGATCGCCCTCCAAATGGATCCGAAAAATGAAAAGTATAAGACTGCCTATCAGAAGCTGAAAGAAAAGATCGAATATGACAAGCGCAAGGCGGAAAATCCTGAAAATGTTCCGGGCAGCCAAAACGCGGGATATAACGGGCAGAACAACAATGCACAGCCCGATTATGATCAGCCGCAGATGGGCGGCGGGAGCGGGTTGTGCGAACAGTGTGCGACTTGCTGCGCTTGCAATGTGCTGCTCAACTGCTGTATGAACGCCTGCTGCGGCTGCAGATGATCGAGCCGTACCGAGGAGGGGAAACTCCGGCCGCTGCATGAAAAAGAGATCTTTTCAAATCGCCCTGTCGGCCGTTTCTGCGGCTTTGGCAACGGTGTTCATGGGCATTGGATTGAATGTGTCCTTTGCCTTTATAACGGGATATATTTTTGCCGGAATCGCTTTCATGTTGCCGCTTGCCAAAAATTTCCGGGCAGGCGGCCTTTTGGCATACATCGCAACGTCTTTGCTCTGCCTTCCGATCGGAGGGATCGCCTATTTTTATAAGCTGTTCCCGTTCATTGTATTTTTCGGACTGCATCCGCTTGCAAATTCGTTGCAGCAGAAATGGAAGATTAATCGCTGGGTCGCCTGGGCGATCAAAGCCGTATGGTTTGTGGGCATGCTCTGCGCATCGTGGGCGCTTTTTTCGGAATTCTTCTCGCTTCGGTTCGATTGGATGGCGAATTGGATGTATCTCATTATCATCGTGGGCGGGGCGGCGATATTTTTGCCGTACGATTGGCTGATGATGAAGGCGCAGAAGTTGGTCGATTTTTATGTGGCGAAGATAGACCGCAGCGCACCGCGCGGCAAACGCCCGCAGGACGGGAACCGTTTACGGGAAGACGTGGATGATGTTTTTGAACTTTCTCCTGCACAAAAAGAGGAGAAAACGGATGCCCGAAACGATGCGGGCGATGATAAGAGAGAAGAAAATCAAGAGAACAACGACCATGAGAGGAACAGTTGACGGGCGGTAAATGTGCGTTGTGCGGGAGAGGATCGTGGAAAGAGTCATTACGGAAAAAAACTATGAATTTACGGGAACGGTCGAATCTTTCGGCTCCAACGGGGAGGGGATCGTTCACAGGGGCGAAACAGTGTTTTTCGCCCCCTTTACTGTAGTCGGAGAAAAAGTAAAATTTAAGGCGCTGAAAGTGAAGGGCAAGATCGGATATGCCAAGGCGCTGGAAATATTGACCCCCGCCGACGAGCGGGTACGGGCGCGCTGCCCCGTGTTTACCAAGTGCGGCGGCTGCCAATTGCAGCATCTGCGGTACGGAGCGCAGCTCAAGCTCAAAAGCAAGACCGTGCAGGACGCTTTGCGCAAGGTCGCAGGGATCCGTATGGAGATCCCTTTGACGGTCAAAAGCGAACATCAGTTCGAGTACAGAAACAAATTGCAAGTTCCCGTGGGCGTGGACAGCCGAGGCGATACAGTCATCGGCTTTTTTGCTGAACGCAGCCACCGCATCGTGCCGATCGACCGCTGCCCCATCCATCCTTCGTGGGCGGCGGATATCATCGCTATTTTTAAGAAATATGCGGCGAAATGCGGCGTCAGCGGCTATGACGAGGTCAACCGCCGCGGAACATTGCGCCACATCGTCGTGCGGGAAGTGGAGGGGGCGTTCATCGTGACCGCCATTACATATGGGAATGTACTGCCCGAGAAAGATACGCTCGTTGCAATGCTTGCCGATAAGTTCAACAGTTTTTCGCTTTGGCACAATGTGAATGATAAAGATACGAATGCCGTATTCGGCGAAAAGTTTACCTTGATAGCGGGGGAAGGACGATACACTGCCAGCGAATGCGGCATCCGCTATGAGGCGGGCCCCAATACATTTTTGCAGGTCAATACGGGCGTTTGCCGCAAACTGTATGACCGTGCCGTGCGCTATGCGGCGCACTGCGGCGCGGAGGCTGCAATCGACGCATACAGCGGCGGCGGACTGCTCACGGCGATGTTAGCCAAAGCGATCGGCATGGCGTACGGCATTGAGGCGGTTCGGGAGGCGAGCAACTGTGCGGATGCCCTGCGGGAAGCCAATAAGCTGGATGGCAAGATGTGCAATATTTGCGGCAAAGTAGAGGATATACTGCCCGGCTTATTGAAAAAATTGGATGCCGAAAAGACATTTTTACTCGTCGATCCGCCGCGCAAAGGGGTGGACCGAGCGACGATCAAGGCCATTTTGGCATCGGGCATCCGGCATATGGCGATGATATCATGCAATCCTTCCACGATGGCGCGTGACGTCGGTTTACTGACGGGGGCGTTGATCGAAGAAGGGAGCGAACTGAAGAAAAATCCGAATTATGGGGCAAATGGTCTTGCGGGATATTATTCGATCGTTTCCGTACAGCCGTTTGACATGTTCCCGCAGACAAAGCATGTAGAAGTCTTGCTTTGTCTCGAAAGGAAATAGCCGATTTTAGGAAAATCAGGCTTAAAACACGCGCTCATTATCGTTACAAAGAGTTTTTCGTCTTTCGGAAAACTCTTTTTTTATCGGGGACTTAATTTGCTTGACAATACAGTGCATGCGTGATATTATAATTCCGTAAAGTAGGAAAAGTAATACTAATTATACCATATAAGGGGCAAATTATGGAAAATTTTCCGGAAGGCAAGTTTCTGGCTACAGTAAAGATAGGCTCTAAAGGGCAGATCGTCATTCCTAAAGAGGTAAGGGATATGTTTTCTCTGAACACCGGCGATTCGTTGGTTTTGATGGCGGACAAAGGGCAGGGGATTGCCTTGCAGCCGTTTTCATATGTGGAATCGTTTTGGAATGCCGTCAATCATGTTAAAAATGAAGATGAAGAGCAAGAATGAATGCGCTGGAAGAATGAATGCGCTGGAAGTAAAAGGATTGACGAAAATCTATCCTGAATTTACGCTGGACAAAGTCAGTTTTTGCGTACCGCAGGGGCATATATCCGGACTTATCGGAAGAAACGGAGCAGGAAAAAGTACGACTTTAAAAGGTATCCTACGGCTTATTGCGGCAGAAGGAAATGTTGCCGTCTTTGGTAAAGATATTATTAAAGACGAAATGGCTGTCAAACAGATGATCGGCTATGTCGGCGGCGGTTTTCGATATTATCCTATGAATGCGCTTGCCGCTATCCGCAAAGCCTACGAGCCTTTCTATCCGACGTGGAATCAAGACAAGTATGAAAAATTCCTTGCACAATTTGGACTGTCTGAAAGGAAAAAGGTAAAGGAACTTTCCGAAGGCATGAAAGTAAAATTTGCGCTTGCTCTCGCTCTTTCGCACGGAGCAAAACTGCTCATTATGGACGAGCCGACAAGCGGGCTTGATCCGCTTTCGCGCGAAGAATTTTGCGACATCATTTTACAGCTCGTGCGTGAAGAAGGCGTTTCTGTACTCTTTTCCACACATATCACGTCCGACCTGATGCGTGTTGCCGACGATATCGTATATCTTTCACAGGGAAAAATCCTTGCGGCGTGTCCGTTAAAAGAATTGCTCGGCAAATACAGGTTAGGGCGTTTTGCCTCTCTTGCGGAAGCAGCTGAGGCAAAAGCCATAGGCATAAAATCCGTAAAAGACGGATACGAGGGGCTGCTCCCGCGCGGCACGCGGAGATCGAACCATGTTACCGTTGGCGAGGCAACAATCGACAACATCATAGTGCATTTGGAAAAGGCAAACGAGGAGAAAAGGTATGCTGAAGCTGATTAAAAAAGAAATAGCTTTATGCTTGCATCCTACGGCTTTTATCTTTCTCTCATTTGCCGCGCTTGTATTCGTGCCGAATTATCCGTATGAAGTTATTTTCTTTTTCTCCTGTCTTTCGGTATTTTTCTGCTGTATGATGACAAGGGAAAACGGCGATATTGCGTTTTCATGCGCATTGCCCGTAAAAAAGGAGCATATACCACTTGCAAAAATGCTGGTCGTGATCGGATTGCAGTGTATCATTTTGTTGCTTGTGGGGATTATAGGCGCAATCAAAGGCGCCATTCTGCCTGCAGAACAGTATGTCAACCAAGCGGGAATATCAGCAAACATTGTTCTCGTGGGGAATGGCGCAATTCTGCTCGGCATATTTAATCTAATATTCTTCCCTCGTTACTTCAAAAAACCTGACAAAATCGGTGTTCCGTTTGCAATCGGCGCAATCGCCGTATTTTTATTGATCGGCGTCAGCATCGTTTTACGTTGGGCAACGCCGCTATATTCAATAACACTGAACGGACTTAATTCGGAACATACCGGTGCAAAAATAGCAGCGCTTGGCATAGGGATTGCTGTCTATATCATTCTGTCTGCTATAAGTTGCAAACTGGCGATGAAGCGTTTTCAAAATATTGATGTTTAAATTTTTTGTGGTTCGGCGTTTGCATGCAGACAGTCATATCAGCGTGAATGTTGAGTTCAAAGAAGGAGCGGGGCAAGAATTACTAAAAAAGTATGAGCAAGACAGAATAAAGCTGTGATGTTTAATAAAATATGAATCTAAACAGAAAGGAAAATTTTTGATTGGAGGAGAGGCATCATGAAAACAATTTTGATTGAGGACAAAAAGCAGACAAAAATGGTAGCCCACCGCGGGCTGTCTGGAATCGAGCGGGAAAACACGCTGCCCGCTTTTGTGGCGGCGGGAAACCGCAGCTATTATGGGATCGAATGCGATGTGCACGTCACGAAAGACGGAAAGTATATCGTACATCATGACGACAGCACCGGCAGGGTGTGTGAACAAGACATCTCCCTTGAAAACAGCACGGCGGAACAGCTGCGGGCGGTGCGCATCAAGGATGCGGGGAAAGAAACATGTACCGATGCGATGAAACTGCCGTATCTTACAGAATATCTCGCCGTCTGTGCTCGCTATGAAAAGATCGCGGTCGTCGAACTGAAAAATAAGATGGAAAAAGAGCATATTGCAAACATCGTACATATCTGTGAAGAGGAATACGATCTGCAAAAAGTAGTCTTTATTTCCTTCTGTTTTGAAAATCTTGTGGCGGTGCGCGAATGCAAAGAAGGGCAGGCGGTACAATTTTTGTGCTGCGAGTACAATACGGAATTGTTGCGGCGGCTCAAAACACATAAGTTTGACCTGGATATCCATTACGGTGCGTTGACGGGCGAAATCATTTCTGCATTGCACAGAGAGGGCATAAAGGTCAATTGCTGGACTTGTGACGGTCTGGCCGATGCGCAAAAACTGATCTCTTGGGGCGTTGATTTTATCACGACGAATATTTTGGAATAGTAAAATCGTTTGACATACTGCGGGAAAAGGAGAAAGGGGCATGACGGTAAATGAGGTCATGATTTTGAGGAAGGATGAACTTATTTTTCTTGTAAAAATCGAAGATTTGTCGAAAGATTTTATGCGCCAAGCGACAAAAGAATTGAATGCATCTTCCGTTGGCTTTGTGCGGAAATGCCAAACAAAGGAATATAAGGATGCGAAGGTCGGCGTTTCAGCCGGAATATTTTTGATCTCGTTGGGTGTTGTTTTATTTATCGTCGGATTGGTGCTGACGATCATGATTGATTGGGGAATATTTATATCCATGATCATAGCGCTGCTGATCTCATTTGTCGGCTTTCTTTTGCGTTTTAGAAATTTAAAGAAAGTACGCCTGTTGGAAGCAGCAATAAACAACTGCGATTTGCAATTTTGCAAAATAATAGAAGGCTCTTTAGATCCATTCACAAGCAGTTTGCAATATATGCTTTACGATGAAGAGAAAGAGATCATTCAATCGAGTAAAGTTTGTTTCCGAATGTTCAATCAATGCATTCGCCGGCCGTATATTATTGTGGCTTATGAAAAGGGTACGGGCGGATCATATCCGTTAAGATTGTTTAAGAATCGAGCGGAGAGCGCGAAAGGAGCGCGATAAAAAATCGTTCATATTATTTGATCGTTCATGAATAGATTTAAAGGGGGGATCGAGCGCCCGGGCTGTATGAGTTTTCACTTTGCGGCCGGGCGCTTTGCCATGTTTTGCCGAAATTGCCGCAGGGCATATTTTTATACGCGAAAAGGTTTTGACTCGGTTTAATTTTTTAGCTTCGATTGACTTTTTCTTGCAACGGGTATACAATATGATCAGTGCAGATAAAGGAGGTCAGAGAGATGAAAATTGCGGCAACGTATTGGAATGGGGATATTTTTCAGCATTTCGGGCATACGGAGTATTTTAAGATTTATCAGACAGAATCGGGAGCCGTCAAAAATGCCGAAGTCATTTCGGCCGAGGGGTATGGCCACGGCGCGTTGGCAGGCTTTCTAAGCGCACATCATGTGAATGTATTGGTGTGCGGAGGGATCGGCGGCGGCGCGCTCGAAGCGTTGAAAAATGCCGGCATTCAAGTGTATGCGGGCGCCTCGGGCAATGCGGACGACTGTATTGCGGCGTTCCTTGCGGGAACGCTGCAGCTTTCCGATGCGGCGAATTGCGCGCACCATGAGCATGGCGAGGGCCGTTCGTGCGGCGGGCACGGCCATTCATGCGGCGGAGGGCGTGCGGGCGGCGGTTGCGGTGAAAAATAAGCCGTTTATAGGGCGGCCTTTCGGGGTAAACTAATCCGAAGGGGGCTTATATGTTAGGTAAAGAATTGATTTTTGCGCTCATAGGAACGGGAGCGACCTGCCTTGCAACGGTCATCGGTGCGGCGCTCGTATTCTTTTTTAAAAAGGATATGTCTCCCAAGATGCAGCAGATCTTTCTCGGTTTTGCGGCGGGCGTCATGACGGCGGCATCCGTCTTTTCCCTTTTGCTTCCCGCGATGAAAGAGCTGGAAGAGGCGGGCAAAAGCATCGTTCTGCCTGTGGGCGGCGGATTTGTATTGGGCGCCCTTTTTCTGCTTGTGTTGGATAAATTGCTGCCGCATATGCATATCGGCAGCAGCGAGGCGGAGGGGCTGCCGTCGCATTTTAAAAAGACGACGATGCTCGTGTTCGCGGTGACCCTCCATAACATCCCGGAAGGCATGGCGGTCGGTTTGGCCTTTGCCGCCGCGGCGATGTCGGAATCGGGCGCGTTGGCGGGTGCGATCGCACTGGCGGCGGGCATGGCATTGCAAAATTTTCCGGAAGGCGCGGCAGTATCGCTGCCCCTGCGTTCCGGGGGCGTCAAAAAGGGGAAGGCGTTCGCATGCGGCGCTCTATCGGGCATCGTAGAACCGATATTCGGCATTTTGGCGGTGCTCGTTGCGGGCGGCGTGTCGGGGCTGATGCCTTGGTTTTTATCCTTTGCGGCGGGTGCAATGATCTATGTCGTCGTGGAAGAACTTATTCCGGAAGCGCATCTCGGACAGCACAGCCATTTGGGCACGGCGAGCGTGCTAGCCGGATTTTTCGTCATGATGATGCTCGACGTTATGTTGGGATGAAGTGATTTATGAAGTTTGCAGAGTACTCTTTTTTTCATAAACTATCCGAACAAGAGCGAGAGGTCTTTTGCGGAGCCGTGCAGCAGCGCTCTTTTTCCGCGGGGAAGGATGTTTACCGCGGCGATTGTGCCGGACTTATCTTTATAGAAGCGGGCAGGCTGTGCGCATATACTCTTTCGGCGGAAGGGAGGGAAATCACCTTGTACCGTTTGCTGGAGGGGGACGTATGCCTGTTCAGCGCATCCTGCGCGTTGGAAAATACCGATTTCAATATATTTGTACGCGCCGAAACGGATGTGAAAGTACAGCTTCTCCCCGCCGCCATATGCAAGCAGCTGATGCAGAGTTCTTCCGCGTTTGCTGCATTCGTCAATGCGCTGATGGCGAGCCGATTTTCGAGCACCATGCGCGTGCTGGATGACGTGCTCAATAAAAAATTCGATGCCCGCCTTGCGGCGCTTTTGCTGGAAGAGAGGGCGTTTGCTTGTTCGGATCGGATCAAGATCACGCACGAACGCCTTGCGGCGCATCTCGGAACGGTGCGCGAAGCGGTCTCGCGCATGCTGAAATATTTTGAAGAGGACGGGCTGATCCGCATTTTCCGCGGCGGCATCGAAGTGGCGGACGCAAAGCGGCTGCAAAAGATAGCGGAAACAAAAAAATAAGTCGGCATAATGTAACATTGTTACGGAAAAAATTTCTTCCTTGGCGTATAATATGAAAAAACATTACCTGAGGAGGAAATAAAAAATGCAGGTACAAACGGTAACGGATAAAAATTTTGAGGAGATCGTAAACTTTCAGGGCACGGTGTTATTGGATTTTTGGGCAAATTGGTGCGGGCCGTGCCGCATGATGGCGCCCGTCGTGGAAGAGATCGCCAAAGAGCACCCGGACGTGTTGGTCGGCAAAGTGGATGTAGATGCAGAAGGGGAATTGGCCAAAAAATTCAATATCATCTCTATCCCCACCTTTATTGTTTTAAAAGGCGGAAAGGTTCAGGCGCAGACTGCCGGCGCCCGCCCGAAAAGCGCGTTGGAGGAACTTTTGTGATGATTTTTTCTTCTCTGTTCAAAAATTCCTTTTCCTCCGCGGCGGAAAGGGCGTTCGAAACGCCCGATGCGCGCATCATCGATGTTCGGACTCCCGCTGAATTTGCATCCGGGCATTTGCCGGGCGCGGAAAACATACCGCTCGACACGATCGCCTCGGCGAAATTGGAAGGCGGGAAAAAGCTGTTTGTCTATTGCCATAGCGGCGCGCGGAGCGCCAGAGCCGTCGCTTATTTAAAAAGTATCGGTGCCGATGCCGTCGATTTGGGCGGGATCGCGGGCTATAAAGGAAAACTGATCGGAGGCAAGTAAGGAGTATGAAAGTCGTCATCATAGGCGGGGTAGCGGGCGGTGCGACAGCCGCCGCAAGGCTGAGAAGGTTGGATGAGCGGGTGGAGATCGTCGTTTTAGAGCGGGGCGGCTACGTTTCGTATGCGAATTGCGGGCTGCCGTATTATATCGGAGGCGTCATTCGGGAGCGCGCAAAGCTCCTGCTGCAGACGCCGGAAAGTTTTAAGCGCCGTTTTCGTGTGGATGTGCGCGTGCAAAACGAGGCGATCGAGATCATGCCCGCCGTCAAGCAGGTACGCGTGCGGCGCTTGGCAGACGGCAGCGAATATGTGGAAAGCTATGATAAGCTGATCTATGCGCCGGGCGCAAAGGCGCTGCGGCCGCCCTTCGTTGGACAGGATGAGCGCATTTTTACCTTGCGCACGGTAGAGGATACCTTTGCCATCGACGATTATATCAAGGCGCGCGCGCCGCAGCGTGCGGTCGTCGTCGGGGGCGGCTTTATCGGTATCGAGGCGGCGGAGAACCTTGTCGAGCGCGGCATCGGGGTCACACTCATACAGCTGGAAGATCAGGTGATGCTGCCGTTCGATTATGATATGGCGTGTATTTTGCATTCCAAACTGCGCGAAAAGGGCATCGACCTTCGCCTTGCGAGCAAAGTCATTTCCCTACGGGGAGATGCGGACGGCATAGCCGCAGAAATCGAAGGGAAGGAGCCTGCCCGGGCAGACTTTGCCATCCTCGCCGTGGGCGTGACGCCCGAAACAGAGTTGGCAAAAAAGGCGGGGCTCGCCCTCGGCATGAAAGGGGCAGTGCTCGTCGATGCGCATATGCGCACTTCGGACGCGGATATCTATGCCGTGGGGGATGCGGTGCAGGTAAAAAATTTTGTGACGGGTGCGGATGCGCTCGTGCCGCTTGCGGGGCCTGCCAACAAGCAGGGCAGGATCGCGGCGGACAATATTGCCGGCATTGCAAGCGTCTACAAAGGGGCGCAAGGATCTTCCGTGATGAAGCTGTTTGAGCTGACGGCGGCATGCACGGGGCTTAACGAACGTTCTGCGCGGCAGGCGGGCCGCGCCGCGGACAGCGCATTGCTCTTTTCGCCAGATCATGCGACCTATTACCCCGGGGCGAAGAATATGACGCTCAAAGTCATATTCGACCGTGCGGACGGCAAGATCCTCGGGGCGCAGGCGATCGGGTTCGGGGGGACGGAAAAGAGGATCGACGTCTTGGCGGCAGCGATCCGAGCGGGGTTTACGGCAGAGGATCTGACGGAACTCGATCTTTGCTATGCGCCGCCTTATTCCTCGGCGAAGGATCCCGTCAACATGGCGGGGTATGTAATCGGCAACCTGCTCGGCGGGCTCGTGCGCCAGCATACATGGAAGGATGTGGAAAAGATCGCGACAGACGAAGGCGCCGTTCTTTTGGATGTGCAGACAAGGGGAGAATACGAGGCGGCGCATCTAAACGGCGCAGTCAATATTCCCGTGGACGAATTGCGTGGCAGGATGAACGAGCTGGATAAAAGCAAAACCA